>NZ_AINS01000042.1 GCF_000254135.1 Campylobacter coli LMG 9860 | reverse complement strand
TAGTCTTTGATTTGAGAGATAAGTTCTTTAGGATTCATCAGTAACTTTGTCCTGTATATTTTTCATCACTTTTTATAAATTTACCATTGGTAAAATAATGAAAAGATCCTCCGCCTGCACTTTTACGACTTATGCTTGAAAAGCTAAATCCTCTTCCTTCATCTCCAAATAAACCATAGTTTTTTACTTTATAATCTATCATGGTAGAAAAAACAACAGGATATTTTTTACCCTCACACACATAATAAGTTGTCATACCTAAATAAGGTCTTAATTTTTTATAGTTTTCTTCACCCATATATGCTTTAAATTGATCTTCATAGTATGCAAATTCGGGTTTATCTTTGAAGTTGAAGTTTGATTCTCCTATTTTATAATTATAATCATTACGATAATATTTACAACCATTAGAAAGGATTTGGGGGAATTTTTTCTTCAAATAAGAAAAATTCACAAAATGAGTTTCATTTCCTACTTTAATTTCACTACCCAAATACTTACTACGAAATTCTTCTCTTTTTTTCTCTAATTCCAATATCTCTTCTCTTATTTTTTTATCAAAGATATAAATTCCACCATAATTACTTACAAGAGTTTTTATTTCACTTGCTTTTTTT
>NZ_AINS01000043.1 GCF_000254135.1 Campylobacter coli LMG 9860 | reverse complement strand
ATGTGGATTCTACTCCTGAAAGTAGATGGGAATTTGACCAAGAAATAGATGCTTATAAAGAAGGTTCTGTAAGAAGTTATAGTTATGATTTACCCAATCACTGGAGTGAAGCAGATGTAGAAATTTATTTAGAAAAGCTTTATTTACATGCCAAACTCGCAGCTTTAACTCCTCCTCAAGGCTATCCTAATACACCAAGATACTATAGTCCTGAAAGATTAGAATTTATTTACAACAAACACAAACTTGATTCTAAACTTGATCCTAGAATCCCTGCTATTTATAGAGCTAACTTTCCTGAAGAGCTTAGAGCTAAGATAAGAGCTTTTGCTAAAGAGTATAATATAAAGGAATGAAATGAAAAATTTTTATATGAATTTAGCCTTAAATGAGGCTTGGAAATATCAGTTTTTAACCTATCCAAATCCGGCCGTAGGCTGTGTAATCTTAGATAAAAATGAAAAAATTTTAGCCATAAAAGCTCATGAAAAAGCAGGATGTGCTCATGCAGAATTAAATGCTATAGCCCATGCTTTTACAAATTTAAACCCTGAAATTTCATTACCTCAAGAAGCCAATGCGATGCATGAATTTATTTGTAAAAACCATAGAGGTATTTTTAAAGATAGCATAGCCTTTGTCACACTTGAACCTTGCTCTCATCAAGGAAAAACACCTCCTTGTGCAAAACTCTTTAGCGAACTAGGTTTTAAAAAAATTTTCATCAGCGTTAAAGATGAAAATAAAATCGCAAGCGGTGGGGCTGAATTTTTAAAAAAACAAGGTATAGAGGTTGAATTTGACATACTTAAAGAAGAAGGAAAAAAACTTTTAAAACCTTTTTTAAAATGGCAAAAAGGACAATTTAAACTTTTCAAACTCGCTCTTTCTATGAATGGCTCGCCTTTTGGCAAAATCGTAAGCAATGAGCTAAGTCGTACTTATGCGCATAAAATTCGTTCTGTGATTGATTTGCTTGTGTTAGGAGGAGAAACGATAAGAAAAGATCGTCCCATACTTGATGCAAGACTTTGTAAAAGCAAGGCGCCTAATCTTTGTATTTTAAGTCATCAAAATTTAGAAAATTTTGACAAAAGCATTCCTTTATTTAGCGTGCCTCATCGTCAAATTTATACTCAAATTCCTAATAAAGCTAAATTTTTAATGTATGAGGGTGGAGAAAATTTCCTAAAAAAATTCAAAGATGAGATGGATATGTTTTTGATTTTTCAAAGTTCAAGTTTAAATGATGAAAAAAATGTTACAATGCCTTTGAATTTCAAGCCACTTTATAGAAATTTTTTAGGGAGTGACACTTATGGCATTTATGAGCTTTAGCGGATTTTTTTATGCAAGAAATGATTTAAGATTATTTAAAATAGAAAAGAAAAGCGAAATCAAATCTTTTTTTTATAAAGATTATACGCTAGCAAGCTTCAAAGATGAGCTAAATTTAAACAATGAAATCTTTTTTTATCAAAGTTTGAAAGAAAATTTGTTTAAAGAAAATGATGAAATTTTAATTTCAAATTTAGGCAAAAAAATCATACTTTTTAGAAATTTTACTCAAAATAGTGATAATTTTGCTGAAGCAAAATTAAAACAAGTCTTGCTTTTAATTTTTTTATTTTTAGCGAGTGTATTTTTTGCAAGCTTGGCTGCCATCAATGAATTTGGTGCTGTTGATCTTGTTTTTTTGATGATTTGTTTGTTGCTTTTGGTTATGGGTATCATCAACCTTGGCTTACTTTTTAAACAAATTCGCATTTTAAAAAGTTTTAGCAAAGAAGAAATGAAAGAATTTTTAACCCAAAGAATGAAAAAATACGCAAAAAAATAAACAAAAATACCTTAAATTTTATAAAAATTTATTTATTTAAAAGTGTGCAAAGTAAAATCTTAGCACACTGTTTTTAAATTTGTAGCAAGTCCGCCTAAAGAAGTTTCTTTGTATTTGTAATTCATATCCTTACCAGTTTCATACATGGTTTCTATCACCTCATCAAGGCTGACTATAGGAATAGATTTGCGTGTCATTGCCATTCTAGCTGCACTGATAGCTTTTATCGCCCCAAAAGCATTTCTTTCAATGCATGGAATTTGAACCAAGCCCCCTACAGGATCACAAGTAAGTCCTAGATGATGTTCCATTGCCATTTCAGCAGCGTTGCAAGCCTTAAAAGCATTGGCTCCTAAAACTGTGGCCATAGCCGCAGCTGCCATAGAGCTAGCACTACCAATTTCTGCTTGACAACCTGCTTCTGCTCCACTAATACTTGCATTTTTCTTATAAAAAGAACCTATAAGCATAGCTACTAATAAAAATTCAATTGCCTTTTCATCACTAAAACCTATGGTATGGTTTTTAAGATAAAGCATGACAGCAGGGATAACAGCACATGCTCCATTTGTTGGTGCGGTTACGACTTTTGCTCCGCTAGCATTTTCTTCAGCAATCGCAATAGCATACAAAGAGATAAAATCAATAATCCCCATAGGATCAGTAGTCATCGCTACTCTTTCTTTAAGTCCTTTAGCTCTACGCTTTAAATGAAGTTTTCCAGGCAAATAATCTTCATTCGGGTGCGTACCATTATAATACACTTCTTGCATCACTTCCCAAATTTCAAGACAATAAGCACGAATTTCCTCTTTAGTGTGAAATTGCAATTCATAACGATAAGAAAGCTCTGCCAAATCCCAATCTCTTTTATCGCAAAGCTCTAAAGCTTCTTTAGCGTTATTAAGCTCTATATCTAGTTTTTTCTTTTTATTTTGGTTGGAATTTTTACCTTTTTTTTCTAATTGTGCAGTTGTTAAAACAAAGCCTCCACCTACAGAATAATAAGTTTCCTCATCAACTAACCCACCTTTACAATCATAAGCTTTAATTTTCATACCATTCTCATGTAAAGGTAAAAAATCTTTAGAAAATATCAAATCTTTTTCATAATTAAAACTAAGTTTTTTCTTGCCACAAAAATCAATTTGAGCATTTTCAATAGCATTTTTATTTACTTCATCTTGTATTGCCGCACTTAAATTTTTAGCTTCTAAGCCATTTAACCCCCAAATCACAGCCTTATCACTCAAGTGTCCTTTGCCTGTTAAAGACAAAGAGCCATAAAGAATGATTTGAATTCTTTCAATTTTTTCTAATTTTTTAGCAATTTTTTTACAAAATAAATTTCCTGCAAGTATAGGTCCTAAAGTATGTGATGATGAAGGACCTACACCTATTTTAAAAATATTTAAATTACTCATTCACCACACCTTAAAAAGTATAAATTACAGTGATGATTGTTAAAACACCTGTAATAAAAACAAAAGCATCTAAAGCTTTATTTTGGAATTTTTTCATTTTTGAAACCGTATAAATTGCAATAATTGGCATTAAAAATAAGATTGCTGCGATAATTGGACCGCCCAAACTTTCAATAAAACCTAAAATACTAGGATTGATATAAGCAGTAATTAACATAACAATATACATAACTAAAGTTGAATAAATAGCAATTTTTTTCAAATCAGGATTTTCATTACCTGCTAATTTGCAACATTTTCTAACTATACCATAAGCACCTTCTCTAGCGCCAAAATAATGTCCAAAGAATGAACTAGAAATTGCCAAAAATGCGATTAATGGACCACCATAAGAAATAAATGGATTATCAAGCTTATTAGCAAAATAAGAAAGCACCGGTATGTTTTGTGCTCTTGCTTCAGCAAGTTCAGCTGGAGTTAAAGAAAGCACGCAAGATACCACAAAAAACATAACAAAAGCAAGCAACATGACAGAGGTTCTAAACAAAATTTGATTTGCTTTTTGTACTGAATTTTCAGGATATTCTCTTTTTACGCTTAGAGAAAAAGTTGAAATTGCTGGTGAGTGATTAAATGAAAACACTAAAACCGGTAAAGTTAGCCATACTATAGTAATAAATTCTTTTGTTCCAGGAATAGCACTAAAACTTTCAAATGACCATTGTGGGATAAGATATAAAGAAAATAAAAATAAAATAGCACATAAAGGATATACAAGCCATTCACACACTTTAGTAATCAATTCTTCACTAAAAAGCATGATAAGCATAAAAACACTTACCAAAATAAAAGCTAAAAGCAAACGATAAAAAGGAAATAAACTCGCTACAACTTTTTCTTTATCATCTGTGCTTACCTCATACATGGCACGAATAATATCTGCAAATACACCCTCTGAATTTAAAAGGGGTAAAAATTGATGGTAGATAAAACTTTCAAAAGTATTGGTTATACCCACACAATACGCTAAACAAATTGGAAAAATTGCAAAGAAGTAAAGCACAGAAATAAAAATACTTACTTTTCTACCAAAATACTCTTCAGCCGCATGGGTAATGTCTTTATCATTACCATTTGCTTGGCTTACAAAACGGCTTAAAGCTCTATGACTTAGATAAACCATTGGAAAAATAATCAAAGCCATCACAACAACTGGCCAAAAACCACCCACACCTGCCTTAATGGGTAAAAATAATATCCCCGCACCCACAGCGGTTCCAAAAAGAGATAAAACCCATCTCGTGTCATAACGAGTCCACTTAGGAGTATTCATACATTTTCCTTAAAATTTGATATCGCAAAATTAAGCTTATTTTAACACACTTACTGGGTAAAAAATCTAAATTTCTAGCATTTTTCTTTAATTTATGTAACATTTTGTAAAATATTAGTCTTATTAAAATTATATTTTAAGATTTAATTTAATTAAGTTTTGGAGATGGTTTTTTATATAAAAAACCATATTGGATTAACAAAGAGAAATTTTTAAACTCATTTAAAAATTTGGAAACATAAAGTCTCCAAATTTACATGCTTTTAGAATTAATAATCAAATTTTTGTCCTAAGATATTACCCTGTGCATCAGTATAAATTTTTAATTGATTGCTTAATTCAAATTTATATCCGTTGATTTCTCTGCTTACTTCTATGATTTGAGCGTTTGATGAAGCACTGATTTTTGGCATAATATTTGGCAAAATGCTATTTGGCAGAGCTTTGTATTTTCCATCTACATCTTTCCACTCTCCAGTGATAATAAAGTCAATTTCTGTTCCATCATTTAAAGTCACATCATAAGAATCTATATCTTTTTTTACTAAAGCAATTTGTGCAGTTTTAAAATTCTTAGATATAAAATCTTGTGCATTTCTTGGAAGTTCACTCGCAGGAACAATTATATCTCTAGCAAAAAGCACCGTAGCACCCAATAAAGCCGCTAAACCTAATTTTAATTTCATTTTTTCTCCTTTTTGTTTGTGTTTTGGTTGAGAGAAGTTTAACTTATCTTTGTGAAGTGAATGTGAAACTAAAAAATAATTTTTAAACTCTCATTTTCAACACCTATGCCTTGACTTTTCTTAAAAGAAAGTATTCTACCATCTTCAAATTTTAAAGTATCACCATCTTTTAAACTTAGATCATAAGTTAAAATATGCAAAATAATGTCATACAAAGTGAAGAAAAGCTCTTTTTCTTCTATATTTGCATCACAAACCTCAAGCTCTAATTTATCGAAATTTCTAAGACCATAGGTGTAGGCATTATTGCCATTATCACCTGGATAAACGCTTACATAAATCCAATTATAAATAGGCAAGCGATTTTCTTTTAGCATTTTTGCATTTTCTATATAAAACTTAGGCTCTAAAACAACTCCTCCTGTATAAAATCCCAAAGTATGCTCATCTTGCAAACACGCAGATGATATTTGAGTAAAAAGTTTAGCTTGATCTAGCTTTGATTCACTCTGACTTAAAACGGATACAAGAAGATGTGCTTTATGTTTTTGGGTTTGCTCTAAAGCATCTTTCCACATAAAATTAAAATTAGCATAATATTCTGCTTCGTTGTTGGGTATAGGATTTTTAATCAAATTTAAAGTAACGATCATATTTTTAAAAGAAAAAATTACTCCATCTTGAGTAAAATTTTCATCAGCAATCCATATATCAAAATCATCTTCAAGTATCTTTTTCAATTTCAAAAAATCAAACTTGGCTTCATCAAGAAGAACAAAAGAAATAAAATTATGATTTTCTTGCATGCTTTTCCTTAAGAGTTAAAGTATTTAAAAAATTATAACCTAAATTTTTAAGCCAAAGGCTTGTGAAAGTATGATTATTTAAAAAATTATGATAATTAATATTAATTATAATTTTATTTTTATTGTAGTATAATCGCCAAAATTTAATCAAATCATGGAGTTAAATATGGAATTTTTAAAAGATTATATTGATTTAATTATCTTTATAATTTTAGGAGTTATGGCATTTATAGCTTTTTGGTGCGTAATTGAAAGAGTATTATTTTTTAGAAAAATAGATTTTAAAAATTATGAAAATCAAGAGCAATTTGATGATGCAATTAGCGAGAATTTAACTACCATTTATATTATTTATTCTAACGCTCCCTACATAGGACTCTTAGGAACTGTTGTAGGGATTATGATTACTTTTTATGAAATGGGAATAGCGGGAAATATCGATGTCAAATCCATAGTCGTAGGACTTTCTTTAGCTCTTAAAGCTACAGCTTTAGGACTTTTAGTCGCCATACCTGCCTTAATGGCTTATAATGCCTTACTTCGCAAGGTTTCACTTTTAAGTAATGCTTATAAGGTGAGTAAAAATGCTTAAATTGCCTAAAAATGAAGGGTTAAATATAGTTCCTTTCATAGATATAATGCTTGTTTTACTTGCTATCATTCTTAGTATTTCAACTTTCATTGCTCATGGCAAAATTGAAATCAATCTACCCGTTAGCGAAAATGCTCTAAGTCTTAACAATGATGAAAAAAAATTATCCATTAGCATTGATGAAAACAATATTTTCTATCTAGACGATAAGACTACAGATTTAAAAGGCTTAAGCGATGCTATTTCTTCGCTTCATAAAAAAACTATAGTAGAATTAAAAAGTGATAAGAATGCAAAATTTGAAAGCTTTGTTCAAATCATTGACTTATTAAAAGCTAAAGAGCATGAGAATTTCCAAATTATAACAGAGAAAAATAGATGAAAAATACTTTGTCAAATCACAAATCACAAGCTTTTTATATATCTTTTTTCTTAGCTCTAGTTTTTTAATTCTGCTAATTTTTGAAAAATAGAATTAAATAGCTTTGCTTTGACTCTAAAACAATCTATAACTTAAACTAATCACAAAAGCTAAAAAACCTGATACAAAACTAATAAGAGCGCTTAATCTACACCCAAAGTAAATACTATAAATATTTCATTTATTTTTAAATTTTTACACTCTTTTGTTCACAAATATGGCTTCATTGTTACTTATTTGCACCATTAAATCTTTTTTTAAATTTTGCTCTAAATTCCCTAAAGACTTATTTTGAAGTTCTTCAAAAATTTGTGGATTACTTGCTTTAAGTTTGGCTTGCTCATCTGCACTCAAAGCACTTAGTCCTTTTTCTTTGGCAATTTCAAGCAAATCTTTATCGTCTTTTTCATCTTTCTCTTTAATTGTGACCCCACTATCATCTTTTTTATAAATCTTTTGTGGATCTATAGTTTGCATGGCATTAGCTCTACCCGATATTTTGCTTATATCGTTTAAAATTTCTCCCATGCTAGGCTCTTTAACATCATTATCATCGATCTTGCCATTTTTATCCCTATCCTTATCTATAAAGAAATTTAATTTTTTCTCCATGCTTGCATCATTGGGTATTTTTTCATCATTTGATTTAAAGCCCAAATTTTGCATACTTTGAGTGATTGTATTGGTATGAAAATTTAATTTTATATTTTTATCTTGAGTATTAGAGCTTAAATTTGAACTTAAAGAATTAAAATTATCTTCTATATTTTCAAACCAATTAGCAATAAATTCATTTGCTTCGCCATTAAGCCTTATACTTCCATCATTTCGAGCAACATAATTTGTATAAGAGCCAAAATTCTTTTGCAAACTACTATAATTTTCATCACTTAAATTTAAAGCTATAAGTTCACCTTGCTTATTTTCAAAAACAACCTTAACACCATCGCTATTTAAACTCGAAAGATCTTGCACGGGAATTTTATCTTTCTCTTCTTTTTTTAATTCTAAAATTTCTTTACGATTTGTAACATTTTGAGAACTTGGTAAAGAAACATTAAAATCATTGATTGTTAATTTATCCATAATAACTCCTTAGAAATTTTAAAGCCCAAGCATTTAACTTGGACTTGTTTATTTTATTTACAAGCTGCAAATAAGCCCAAACAACACATTTGTCTTTGATATTGAGTAGGCAAAGAATTGCATCGTTTCAATCTTATTTCATAATCAACGCAAGAACTTCTAACTTGTGGGCTTTTATTATTCTCAGTTTTGCCATAAGCAAAAGAACCAATAAAGCAAGCAACTAGTGCAACAGAGAGTAATTTTCTCATAGTAAACCTTCAAAAATAATTGTAATCTTAAAATTATTTGATACAATTACAAATTTGATATCGGCAAAAAATCAAATTTATTTATACTAACAAAATTATTTTTTAAAAAAGGAACATAAATGAAAGCATTAGCTCTTTTTAGCGGTGGGCTTGATAGTATGCTTGCAATGAAACTCATCACTGCACAAGGCATAGAAGTTAAAGCTCTAAATATCAACATAGGTTTTGGAAGCACAAGTGATAAAAGCGAAATCATGAAAAAGCGTGCGGCAATGGTAGGTGCAGATTTTGAAATGATAGATGTAAGAAATTCCTATCTTCAAGAAGTGCTTTTTAATCCACAATATGGCTATGGCAAACATTTTAATCCTTGTATAGATTGTCATGCTTTTATGTTTAAAACTGCTCTTGCTATGTTAAAAGAAGAAAATGCAAGTTTTATCATCACAGGAGAAGTTTTAGGACAACGCCCTATGAGTCAAAGAAGTGATGCGATGGCAAAGGTTAAAAAACTTGCTCTTGATGAAGAAGATCTGATCTTGCGTCCTATGTGTGCAAAAAACCTACCTCTAACCAAACCTGAAAGAGAAGGTTGGGTAGATAGAGAAAAACTCGAAGGTATTAGTGGAAGAAGTCGTAAAAGACAACTTGAACTTGCAGCTAAATTTGGCTTAGAAGACTTTGAAAGCCCAGGTGGAGGTTGTTTGCTAACTCTTGATAGTTTTGCTAAAAAAATTCGCGACTTTATAGAATTTGATAAAGATATGCAAGTAA
The DNA here is from genome assembly GCF_000254135.1 of Campylobacter coli LMG 9860. Lineage (GTDB taxonomy): Bacteria > Campylobacterota > Campylobacteria > Campylobacterales > Campylobacteraceae > Campylobacter_D > Campylobacter_D coli. Next base: position 26,028 of record NZ_AINS01000043.1, on the reverse strand, counting down.
ATGATGCGCAACTTTTAAAATATGGTCGTCATTTAAGATTACCCAATGGAGCTAAAATGATCATAGGTAGAAATGAACTTGAAAATACTCTTTTAAAAGGTTTAAAAACTCCTAAATATGAAGTAATAGAACTTGGAGATTTAATCGGAGCTTATTCTTTACTTAGTGCAAATGCAGATGAAAAAGATTTAGAACTCGCCTTAAAAATCGCTCTAACTTACACCAAGCATGAAGCAAACAAAAGCTATGAACTTCGATTTAAAGATAAAAGCTATAAAAGTATAGCTTTTGAGGATAAAAAAGAAATCAATCCATTTTTCATTTCTTAAACTTAAAAAAATACAGAAGCCCTGAGATAAATAGGAATCGTTTCGCTTGGCATATTCGAAGATTTATGCAGGGCTTTAGAAGCTGTTAAATTTAAAGAAAGATGATTTAAGTTGTATCTAAAACCAAAGGCGACACCGGCTAAAAAATCTTTATTGGGTAAAAGATAATCCCTACCATAACCCATATCCAATCCAACAAAAGGCTCTAATGCTCTTAAATATTTAGGCGCATTTAGAAATTGCAAATAAATCGTATTGTTACTATATGCTCCATAATCAAGAGCAGCAGAGCTTTCTTTAAATCCCCTAACTGTGTATTCATCACCGATTAAAAATTTATCAGCATACAATAAGGGTTCATTAGAATAACTCGCACCCAAGCTGTTTTGATATAAAAATGCTTTGTTAAATTCGATTTTATATAAAGAATCTTTAGAATCTTTTTTAGAACCCAAAAATGGAATTCCTTTTTCGTATTCTAAATTTAAAAACAAAAATCCACCAAATGCCAGCGTTGAATACTCAACCCCGCTAGCAATACTTGAATACCTACCACTTGAACTCTCTAAACGAAAATTATCAATCTCATTAACATCATCTTTAATGCCTAAATTAGCATAAATTGAAAATTTATCCTTGCTTGTGCGATGTAAAATCTTTTTTAACATGATTTTATGTCTTAAGCTTGTATCTGTATTTTTTATAAAAGAATTATCATATCCCTCAATCATATTTATATTATCACTATATTGCATAGAATAAGACAATTGATAACTCTGTATGGGCAAGGTATAATTTGCCACATAAACATTTTCTCGCTCTTGACTCATATCTTTTAACAATCCTTTGATAAAACCAAAGCGTATGGAGTCGTTAAGATTTAAAATACTACTTAAAGAAAGATAGGCACTAGCTTTATATTCTCCTTTAGCTTTATAGCCACTATTATCAAAGTCCAATATCAAATCAGGTGGCTTTGATTTAAGATTGATAAATATATCAGAATAACCATAATTTTCACTCGCTTTAACAGCGATTTTAACATCTCTTGCGCCATTGTTTAAATTTTCTATACCTGTATCTAAATCATAAATATTGAATTTATCACCCTTTTTCAAAGGCATATCAAAATCTAATCTTGTTGTATTATTATCCCCATTAAGATACACCTCTCCTACAAAACCATATTTTAAATCAAGAAAAAGTATATCGCGTTCTTGATCAAGCTCATCAATGGTTACACTAGAAGTTGAATAGCCATTCGCAACGATAAAATTTGTAAGCTCTTTAATCATATTATAAATATCATTAACACTTAAAGGCTGATTAATGTATTTTTTAAAATATTATTTGCTTGCATGGTAAGCGTATCGTTTTTCTTAAATTGAATTTGTTTGAAAATATAAATTTTATCTTCAGAATCTTGATTTTCTAAATACACATCCTTTTCTTGCTGTTGCTTTTTTTCTAATTCATCAAATTCTTTTTGTATATGTAATTGTTGTTGTCTTTTATCTAGTAAATTCAGCGTTTTTGCAGAGTCATCTGCTTGCAATAAGCAGATAAAACTCATAAGCAAAAAAATAATTTTTAAAAATTTCACCTATAACCTTGTAGTTTGTGTGCTTTCATTGATATAAGGTCCATCTGATTTAGAAGGTTGGTTTGATGGTTGATTAGAAGTAGAATCAGATCCAGTAACCTTGCTTATCCCATTTTTTATTTTAGAGATTGAAGAATTAAGATTTATAGTACCTCCTGCCCAAGAATGATCTTGTGTATCTGTGGTATTTTAAGTATCTGTACTTATACCATGATTTTTGTTATTGTTTATATTGATATTGGCTGCAGAATTTACACTGCCTGTCTTGTCAATATGATCATCTATATCAACCACTCCTCCAAAGCTTTGATTTGTCCCGCCACTTAATCTTATCGTAACCACATCGCTTTTTTCATAGACACTTACTTCAGAATTTGTAACTTTTCCATCAACAAGTAAATTTCCTTTTTGATTATCAGAATTTAAAATTCCCCCTTGCAAATTTAAATTTCCATTAACATGGCCATTGATTTCATTTCCTGCACTGATACCACTTTGAGTTGTAACAGTTGTTTTATCTGTTTTAGCATATCCTATACCTAAAGTGCCTGAAACACTTCCTGTAACAAGATGATTGCTTGATAAGCCTCCAGTTCCTGATGCATTCAATAAAGCGCTATATTTTTGAGAATTAAGACTATCAGCTAAAGAATTTACTTCCAAATTTCCGCCTACATTTAAAATAGCATCATTAGAAGCTTTAACATTGGCTCCATTGAGTGTAAAATCTTTACCTGTGTTGATATTGATATTATTAGCATTTAAATTCGCATTGGTAAATTGCGTTTCGTTTGATTTAGAATACGACGCACTTGCAAAACCTTCAATGCCTTCACCCACAGTTCCACCATCAACTGCATGATATCCTGCGGTTTGCTTGTTAGTTGCTGCAATTTCCAAAGAAGAGCTAGAAGAAGAATTTTTAGATTTTGCAGCATTTAAAATAACATTATCTTTTGCCTCGATATTAATGCTATTAGCCTTAGCTTCCACTCCATTTAAAACAATACTTCCTTTTGTGCTTTCTAAATTTAAATTATCGCCTGCATTGATTTTAGAAATATTCTCGCTAGAACTTTGGCTTTTATCTTGATTGAATTTAAAACCTAGAGTTTGATTAGAAGTGGTATTTATGAGATTGTTGCTAAATATATTAGCAGTATTGGCTAAAGCTTGAGAAGCTACTATTCCATAATTTACGCCTAAATTTTCATTCTTAGCAGCTGCATTTTGAGCCGATTGATTGATAGCAGAAGCGATAGGACTAGTAGCTTCAATTCTTTCTTTAATATACAAACCAAAGCCTGTACTGCTTTGTGTTTTAATATCTTCATATTTAGTACTAACAATCTCTCCTGCTCTTAAATTAATATCCTTATTAGCCTCAAAATTAGCTCCACCTATATCTAAAGCATTATTTGCATTGATATTAATATTTGAACCTTTGATAGTATTTGAAACATGGGAAAGCTCATCACTTATTTTTTCCGTTTTAGAAAATTCCAAACCAGCCTCTGCAGTTCCTAAAAGATCAGATCTTACCCCACCTTGTGTGATACTATTAGAACTATTTGTGGTATTAGCATTTGCTTTATCTTGCACAAAACTATAATTTACAGCAACCCCATTTCCGGTTAATTCCAAATTAGCATTAGCAAAAACCCCAATAGCAATCGAATCGCTTTCTGTATGGGTTTTATTTTGCGCAGCTATAAAATAAACCTTATCAGCCTTAATATCAATCTCGCCTCCATTAAGCTCACTTCCTTTAATGCTTACATTTTTTTGAGCATTTAAATTTAAAATATCGGATTGAATTTGTGATGAAGACACCAAAGAAGTATCAGTATTTACAGAACTTTGCTTATATCCAGCAATAGAACTTGTTGAAGAATGAGAAGAACTTGAAATTTTATTTTCTCCATTTAAATTAGCAGATTTATCCGCTTGTAAAGTTGAGCCTGTGATTGCTATATTGCCGTTGGTATTAATATTAATATCACCTTTTGAATTTAAAGTACTGCTTATTGATTTTGAAGTTTCTAAATTAGCACTTTCATAACTGATCTCTACGGGTTTTAAATACACACCATCGGTTTTAGTCTTGCTAAGCTCGTGTGCATCTTTAATATTAACATTGTTAGCATTGATATCTATTTTAGAATCAGCATTGATATTGCTAGCTATAATATTTACATCTTGATTGGAAACAATTCCTACATTTGCTCCTTTGATATTGGTGCTTAAAACCCCATCTATACTCGTTGTAGTATTGGATTTTTGACTATCTGTATTAATTTGCTCAAATGAAGATGATTTAGAATAATCGTTTTTAATATTTACATCACCCTTTTGAGATATAAGAACAATTTTAGAATCATTCGCACTAGTAGAAATATCACTATTTTTGATATTTAAATCATTTACCGAATCAATATTAACAACATTATTTGCTTTAATCTCTCCTTTTTTAATTGAATTATAAGAGCCTTTTTCATCTATACCTAAAACAGTGTCTATATTGACATTATTGGCACTTAAATTTATATTTTGCGCATTTAAATTAGAACTTTGCAAATTAATCTCGTTGCCAGCATTGATATTAATCTGACCCTCTGAAGCTATGCCGCCTAACAAAGAATTAAATGATTGCGTATTAATATCTACGCCTGTTTTTCCTGTAAGATTTGATTTTATTTCATTATTTCCAATTGTCTCTTTAGAAAGATACAACATAGGAGCCATGATATTTTTACCGTTTTGTTTGATTGTTGCATATAAAATCATATCTTGATCAACAGCTTGATTTTTAGCCAAACCTTGACCCAAATTTAAGCCATTTTCATTGGCATATTTTGCTCCATTTTCAAGTAATTTTTTGATTTCTTCTTCGCTCAATTTAGTATTGGATTGTAGTGCGTTTGCATACATTGCGTTAATAAGCTGATTTTCAAAAAAGGATCTCCTATAACTATAAATTCGTTGAAGTTTTTATTTTTAAATTGATTTAAAATACTTAAAAATCCAAAATACTTGCTTTCATCTATGATAGAAGTATTTGTAGTGTATTCATAAGTAATATTATCATTTGTTTTATTTTCAAGAGTAAATAAGCCTGAATTGATAAGATCAGGTATAGAATTTAAAATTAAATCTTGACTATTTGTCGCTTTTTTTAAATCCGAATCAAGTAAGGCAAAATTTTTATCCAAAGAACTGACTAAATCTTGATTGTATTCCTTAGCATTAAGATCTAATTTACCCTTTGAAGCAATAACAGCCTCGGATTTTGCTTTAAAAACAATCTTTGCATCAAGATTCCACTCTTTTTGATCAGGAACAAATCTTTTTGAAGCATAATCACTACCAAATAATAAAGAAAAATATTGGTTTAAAGCTGAATTTTTAGCTGCTGCATCTTTAAGCGCATTCCACGCTGATTCTCTTTGATGATTTTTTGCTTGGGTGGTAGAAAAATATTTCAAAGCATCAAGCAAGCTTTCATGATCTACAAAATAATAAGTTGAATTTGTATTCCAAGAACCAAGATATTCTTTAGCAAAAAATCCATTAACTCTAATTTGCTCTAAAATTTCACCTACAGAAATTTCTTTACTTAAAGACTTATTGTCTATATTTCCAAAAGATACGATATTGCCTTGAGCAAGAATTTTTCCGCTGTTGTTGATTTGTCTAGCATTATCTTGTGATTGGGTATTGATATTTATATCTTTACCTGCTTGGATAGAAGCTTGCTTGCTGTCTAATAAATTATTATATTTTACAATACCCGTAACACCTACTTCCATATTCCATCGTTTAAAAGCAGTATCACCGTACCCTACTTGACCAAAACCTTGAGAATACTCGGTCGAAGTCTCAAGCATGCCTGTTAAATTTGCATTATTATTTAAAATATTTGCCTCGATATTGATATCTTTATCTGCAAAAATTAAAGCATTATTATGAATCGTATGGGCGTTTAAATACAAATTATTTAAGCTATTAAAAGTGGAATTATTTGTAAGGGTTGTAGCTTGGGCTCTAAGATCACCATTTGAAAATAAATAAGCATCATTTACAAGATTTTCATCTGCATGAAGATTTAATTCTTTTCCACTAGCAACAAGGTTTTTAACATAAATATTTTTCGCATCAAGCTCTATTGAAGAAGTATTTTCGAGTTTTGAATTGATATTTAAATCATTCAAGCTTTTTATATGAAGCAAATTTTGTGCGTATAAATTTCCATGATTTAAAGTTAAATCTTTATTAGCTTGTATTTGAATATCATTTTGGCTTAAAATTTTGCCATTATTAATAAAAGCATCATCATTAAGCATTAAGCTTATATCTTTATTTGCTGAAATTTCTCCTTGATTGTCAAAAGAATTTGTACCCACTTTAATATCATTTAAAGCATTGATAAATCCAAAATTGCTAGTTTTATCTAGGGTATTTAAAGTTAAACTGTCTGCAAAAATACTTGAATTTTCTTGATTTATCTTAAAAATATCTTTTGTTTCTTGGCTCAAATTTGTTTGCTTTGCATTTTCAAAATTATTGGCATTGATTTGAATTTGCTTGCCTTTATAAAGTCCTTCATTTGTAACTTTTCCACTTGCTTTTAAATCAATTGTATCTGCATTGATTAAAGAGGTTTTAATATCTTTAGCGTCTATCTTAACACTTCCATTTGTATTTACATCTATAGCTTGAAATTCAGCCTTATCTTTTACTTTTACTATAACATCTTCAATTCCGCGTATTACTCCACTATGTCTTACACCAACACCCTCTTCTGTGCTAATAAGAGTAACTGTATTTGCATACATAGATCCTAAATATTTCCCATCAATACCATAATCAATTTTTTCATCTTTTTGTTTTGAAGCAATAATTTTTGGAGCATTTGGAGTACTTAAATCGACCTTATTAAGCCCAGCTATAAAATTAATATCGGATAAATTTTTACCACTTTGATAGTGGGCAATACTACCTGCAAGGTCAATCCCACGGCTGATTACATTAAAATAATCCCCATCAACCATTACCCCTTTTCTCCAATGGCTACCCTACCATTGCTTGTTACTTCTGTAAAATCTCCATTGAATTTGCCTGTGCTAAGTGTAACTCCTTTAGTATTTAAAAAAGCCGCTCCATTTACACTAAAACCATTTTCATTAGCAAAAATTAAATTAGCACTTTTTCCAAATACCTCAACAGCGCCATTGATATTAGAAGCTTGCTTACTTGAAATTTCATTTATAATAGTATTGGCATTTTGTTTTAAATTTGGATTTTTCCCTACCCATCCTCCAATTTGAGAATTTCCATCTTTTAAACTATTATTAAAAATTACTCCATCTTGGACACTGAATTCATCAAATTGATTGTGTGATACTCCATTTTGATTTGGGTTTTTGATATTAATTACATCAGTTTTATTGCTTGATTGCGTAAGATCTGTTGTTCTTGAAACAATAACATTACCATTTCTTTGACGCAAGTCTGCTGAGAACAATACGCAAGGAAATAAAGCACCAAGGAGTGTTAAATTCAACGATAAACGAACAATTTTCTTTTTACTAAATTCCATCAATCCCTCCTTGTAATATCTTTAACCATTTTAATATTAAAATAGTAATTTTTATCAATATTTTTAATTAATACTAAAAAAATCCTAAATAAAAATTCCTTTTTTACACACTTAAAATAAAAATAATATTAATTTATTTTTTAAACTTATCAAAATGTATAAAAAATATAAAGATTAAGTGTTAAAAAATTTATAAAAGAGACGATATGGAGTTAAATCTTTTCAAAATATTGCAAATTAAAGCCCAAGAATGGGCTTTATCATTTTTTTATCCCATAAGCATTTTTTAAATTGTTTAAATTAGCACTTGCATGAAGCAATAAACAATCAGCCAAAACCAAACGCACCATAGCACTCACTACTACACTACCTCTAACACCTACACAAGGATCATGTCTGCCTTTGAGTTCAAATTCTAAATCATTTCCAAATTTATCCATACTGCTTTGCTTTAAAAAAATAGAAGGAGTAGGTTTAAAATAAGTCTTTAAAATAAGATCTTGTCCATTTGAAATACCTCCTAAAATCCCTCCGCTGTGATTACTTAAAAATTCACCCCCTTTTAAAGCATCATTATTTTGCGAGCCTCGCATTTTACTCGCATTAATCCCCTCGCCTATCTCAACAGCTTTTACAGCATTAATCCCCATTAAGGCATGAGCTAATTTAGAATCTAATTTATCATAAAGCACTTCTCCAAGTCCTACAAGCATTCCCTTAGCTCTAGTATAAACAGAAGCACCCACACTATCTTTTGAGTTTCTAGCGCTTAAAATTTCATTTTTAAAGTCACTTTCTAGTTTTGGATCAAGGCAAAAAATTTCACTTTTCTTAGCAAATTCAAAATCAAATTCTTTTTCTTTCAAATTTGATACAAAATTTCCTACTCCAAAAACCCCACTTCGAACACAAATACCAAATTCACGCAAAAGCATAGCTGCAACAGCACCCGCAGCCACTCTAGCAACACTTTCTCTAGCACTAGCTCTTCCGCCTCCTCTGTGATCTCTTATGCCGTATTTATGAAAATAAGTAAAATCAGCATGGGCAGGACGAAATAAATCTTTTAAATTATCATAATCCTTAGAATGTGTGTTTTCGTTAAACACAACCATAGCAATAGGATGACCCGTGGTATAACCTTCAAATACCCCGCTTAAAACCTGCACCCTATCGCCTTCTTTTCTTGGAGTTGCAAATTTGCTCCCACCCTTGCGTTTATCAAGTTCGCTTTGTAAAAACTCTTCATCAAATTTAACCCCTGCAGGCATTCCATCAATCACGCAACCCACTGCCACTCCGTGGGATTCTCCAAAACTTGTAAATTTTAATCTTGTACCAAAAGTATTCACTATAAAGCTCCTAATTTTTCAAGTGTAATTTTTGCTGCCATTTGCTGTGCTTCTTTTTTATTTCCCGCAATGGCTCTTGCAAGCTCTTGTCCATTAAGGAATAAAGCGATTTCAAATTGTTTTAAATGATCAGGTCCAAAAGCACGCACGGTTTCGTATTGTGGGGTTTGTCCTAATTTTGCTTGTGTAATTTCTTGCAGTTTTGTTTTATAATCTTTAATGAGATTTTTTGCATCAATTTGTGGGAAGTTTTTTTCTATAAGCTTTAAAGCGATATTTCTTGCAAAATCAAATCCCGCTTCTAAATGTATAGCCCCCATAATCGCTTCTAAGGCATCAGAAAGTATAGAAGGCTTTTCTTTACCTCCATTGTTTTCTTCAGCCGCGCTCATAAAAATAAAATCGCCCAAATTTAAACTATTTGCGATCTTTGCAAAAGATTTTTCATTGACCAAAGCCGCTCTTAATTTTGACAAATCCCCCTCAGCGTCTTTAGCAAATTTATGAAAAAGATATTCACCCACAACTAAATCAAGCACCGCATCGCCTAAGAATTCCAAACGCTCATTATTGTAAGGTTTTTTAAAACTTTTATGAGTTAGAGCATGGATTAAAAGATCTTTATCTTTGAACTTATAGGCTAATTTTTGTTCTAATAATTCAATATTTTTCATCATTTTCCCTTGCAATTTTTAAAGCAGCTTCGCGTGCTAAAGTATCACACCTTTCATTTTCTAAATGCCCATTATGTGCTTTTATCCAATAAGCTTTTATCTTATGGGGTTTTGCCACATCGATATATTCTTTCCATAAATCTACATTTTTTTTACCCTTGAAATCTTTTTTTATCCAAGCTTCTAGCCATTCATTAATACTTTGAACCATCAAATTAGAGTCTGTAAAAAGTGAAATTTCACAAGGTTCTTTTAAGGCTTTTAAAGCTTCGATAATCGCTTTTAATTCCATTCTATTGTTTGTAGTATTAGCTTCTGCTCCAAAACCTTCTTTTTGATGTTGATTATAGCGTAAGATATAAGCCCATCCTCCAAAACCTGGATTTTTAAGGCAAGAACCATCAGTATAAATTTCAATATGTCTCATTATTTTTCACTTCATAAATAATTTGACAAGTATTAAATTCATAACAAACAGGGCAATGATAAAAAAACAAAGGCATTACGCTTTTGCATTCTGTGCAACGATATGAAAATTCAAGCCTTGCTTTAAAGGAATTTTCTTTTAAAATTTTTAGCATTTTAAAATTAGAATTTTTAAAATTTACATCTTTAGACTCTTCATCCTCTATCAAACCCAAGGCATAAAAAAATTCAAAATATTCTTTATTTTGTAGATTAAAAGCTTTATTTTCTTTATAAAGCAAATCACAAATACTTGAAAAATCTTGATTTAAAAAAATATGATATTTTTCAAAAACAAAGCGTCCTAGCATAGGATTATTGTCTATTTGTAGTTTTAAAATATGCTCTTTTTTTTCTTCATCACTTAAACTAGAAGCAAGAAAATCCAAAGCTTTTAAAAATTCTTTTTCTTCTTTTACATTTTCTCCAAGCTCAAACAAACAACCCAAAAGCTCTAAATTTTCCTTATATTTTCTTAATTTAAGATAAACAATTTTTAAAAGCTTTAGGGTTTGTATATTTCTGGGTCGAATTTTTAAAGCTTGCAATAAAACTTCCTTTGCGCGCTCTAAAAACCCTGCTTTAAAATATACTTTTGCCAATGCAAAAAAGATAAATTCACGCTCTTGCTTATCCTTACTTTTTTCAAGGGCGATAAGATAAATTTGCGTGGCTTTTTCAAATTCACCACTTTTGGTAAAAATTTCGGCCAAAAAACTCAAATTTCCAAAACTCAAACCCTCATTTCTTAACAAATCTTTGTGGATATTATCCATCTCAAATTTCTTAATAAATTTTTCAAGCTTTTGTTCTTCATCTTTGCTCGCAAATACTTTCCAAATATAATTTGCCACAGCTACAACGAAGATTAAAACAGTTAAAATTATAAGTCCCACTAAGGGATCTCTGTATTCTACGAAGAAAAAATCCATCATCCTGCTCTAAAAATTTTATGCCAAATTATAGCTAAATCTTTGTATAATTTTATTTAAGGTTTTAAAATGATAACTAAAGAAAGTATAGAAAATTTATCCCAAAGACTTAATATTGTTGATATTATTGAAAATTATATAGAAGTAAAAAAACAAGGTTCAAGCTTTGTTTGCGTGTGTCCTTTTCACGCGGATAAAAATCCTTCTATGCATATAAATCCCACAAAAGGATTTTATCATTGTTTTGCGTGTAAAGCAGGCGGAGATGCTTTTAAATTTGTAATGGATTACGAAAAATTAAGCTTTACTGATGCGGTTGAAAAAATTGCAAATCTTTGTAATTTTACTCTAAGTTACACCAAAGAAAAAAATGAAAATAAAAAAGAATTAAGAACTATACTGCCTAGCTTAAATGCTTATTTTAAATCCAATCTCAAACACCATAAAGAAGCTTTGGATTATCTGTATAAAAGAACGCTAAATGATCAAGATATAGCCAAATTTGAATTAGGTTTTGCAGGCTCAAGCGAAGACAGCATAAGATTGTTTCATAACGAAAAAATCCCTTTAGAAGATGCTATGAGTGTGGGTGCTTTAAAAAAGGATGAAAATAATGAATTTTATGCAAGTTTTATATGGCGTATCACTTTTCCAATTTATGATCATAAAGACTTATTGGTAGGTTTTGGGGGACGCACTTTAAATCCTAATGTTGCAGCAAAATATGTGAATTCTCCTCAAAATATATTATTTGATAAAAGTAGAATTTTTTATGCTTTTAATATAGCTAAAGAAAATATAGCCAAAAAAAAAGAAATGATAGTATGTGAAGGCTATATGGATGCTATAGCTTTTCATAAAGCAGGTTTTAACAATGCTGTAGCAGTGCTTGGAACAGCATTAACTGAAAATCATCTGCCTTTAATCCGCCGTTATGAAGCTAAAGTGATTTTATGTTTTGATAATGATGAAGCGGGATTAAATGCGGCCACTCGTTCAGCCTTTTTACTTAGTACTCATAAAATAGATGGTAAAGTAGCCCTTTTAGAAGGCGGAAAAGATCCTGCCGAACTTGTTGCTAATAATCAAAGTGCGAAACTTCACACCCTACTTGAAAAAGGGATGGATTTAGGGGAGTTTTACATTAGACGCATACTTTCAAGCTTTTCTTTAAATTCCGCCCTAGATAAACAAAAAGCTCTTGAAAATATACAAAAATACACCTTTAGCCTTGAACCCTTAGTAGCTAGTTCTTATGTAGGTTTGGTTTCAAAACTTTTAGGAGTAGATGAAAAACTCATCGTTCTTACTTCAAATCGAAAACCAAGTAAAACTATCAATTTTAACACCTCTTTCCAACAAACGCAAAATCATAATCCTAAATCCCACATCACCGAGCTTGAACTCTTAAATTATTTAAAAAACAATCCTAACATGCACGAGCTTTTTATAAAAATTACCGATATTAGATGTTTTAAACATAAAGTATTATTAGAAAAAATTTTAGAACACAAAAGCTATGAAGATAGTGATATAAGAGAATTTGAGAGTAAAAATTTTAGTAAAGATTTAAGTCAAATTGAGTTTTTATGGGGAATTTGTAAGGTTAATTTAGCCTTTTTAAATCATATTAATATCACAAATTCTTATCTTGCTTTAAAAAAACAAATTTTTACCCTTATAGAAAAAAATTTTGTCCTTCTTAGTAAAAATTTAAACGATCATGAACTTGTAGAATTTTTAAAAGAGAATTTGTTTTTACTGAAAAATGAAAAAGATGAAGAGAAACTAGAAGCTTTATTTAAAAATTTGCATAGATTTTTTTCTGCTAAAAATTTGGATATTAAAATTTTAAAAAATAATTCTGAAAATGATTACAATGAAGAACCCTTTTAAGCTTCATTTAGAAAAATAACGAAAAAACTATCCGATTTACCTTTTTTTAAACACAATCACGCTAAAGTATAGAAAAATTTATTAAGGATATATTATGATGCCTTTTAGCGATGAAGAGCTTATAAATCCTGTAAAAGCAAGTTTAGATAAAAGTATGCCTATGTTAGAACGCGATGGAGGCGGTCTTGAATTTTTAGGGATTAAAAATGGTGTGGTTTATGTTCATTTAATTGGGGCTTGCAAAGGATGCGCTTCAAGTGGAACGACATTAAAATACGGACTTGAAAGACAACTTAAAATCGATATACATCCAGAAATTACTATAGTTAATCTAAACGGTGGAGCTGAAGATTTTGCAAAATTATAAAAAACTTGGAATCGAGCATTTTTTACGCAAAGACTTTAAAACAGCAAAAATATATTTTTCTTTAGCTTATGAAAAACGCAAAAACAAACGCTTGTTTCATTTTATCACTCTTTGTGATCTAGCTTTAAAATCTCCAAAAGAAGCGTTATTACTTTTTGAATTTTATTTAGAACATTATCAAATTAAAAATATCGATAAAGATTTAGAAGAAATTTTAAGCACTATAGAGCTTAAAAATGAAAAAAATACCGATGAAACAGAAAATGAAATTCAAGAAGCTCATACTTTAAACTACAAAGATTTTCTAAAAAGTGAAGAGCAAATCGGCTTTAAAAAGAGTTTTGAAAATATTATACATAGCACAAAATTAGTCATTGATAACCGTGATGATTTTTTAGATTTTTTAGAAAAATTACTTGATAATGGCTATAAAGATATGACTTTAAACTATATAGAAAGCGTTATGCCGCACTTTTGGGCAAACGAACGCTTTATAAAACTCCAAGAAAAACTTATAGGATTTAAAAGTGAAATTAAAGCTTGATCAGTCTTTTATTACCGACAATACCTTAGAATGCGAAAAAGATTGCTATTTTTTAAAAACTGCACAAAATATGAATTTTGCTAGTGATGCCTTAGAAAAAGGTGCAAAAATCATTGATGTAGAAGAATGCAAAAAACTTTTAAAAATCGATGAAAATATCAAAATCATAGGAATTACAGGAACCAATGGCAAAACCACCACCGCAGCGGCTATTTATTCGATTTTACTTGACTTAGGTTTTAAATGTGGACTTTGTGGCACTCGTGGAGCTTTTATCAACGATGAGCAAATTGATGAAAAGTCTTTAACCACTTCGCCTATTTTAAAAACTTTAGAATACTTACAACTTGCCACACAAAAAAAATGTGATTTTTTTATTATGGAAGTTAGCTCGCATGCTTTGGTGCAAAATCGCATCGAAGGCTTGAAATTTGCAGCCAAAATTTTTACTAACATTACTCAAGATCATTTGGATTTTCATGGCAATTTTGAAAACTATAAAGCAGCAAAAGAGCTCTTTTTTACCGATGAGAGTTTAAAATTTATCAACAAAGATACTTTAATGATTAAATTTAATGTGCGCAATGCTTTTACTTATGGCATAGAAAATCCTTCTTTGTATCAAGTTAAAGCTTATTCTTTAGAAGATGGTATCAGTGCTATTGTAGCATTAAAAGATCAAAGTTTTCATATTGACTCGCCCCTACTAGGACTTTTCAATCTTTATAATCTTCTAGCCGCTAGTGCTTGTGTTAATGAACTTGTAAATCCGAATTTAAAAGACTTAGAAAAAGCTATCAGTGGCTTTGGCGGGGTTTGTGGTAGGGTTGAGCAAGTGGCTAATGGCGTAATCGTGGATTTTGCTCACACTCCTGATGGCATTGAAAAAGTACTTGATACACTCAAAAATAAAAAACTCATAGTAGTTTTTGGAGCAGGTGGAGATAGAGATAAAACCAAACGACCTTTAATGGGAAAAATCGTTGAGCATTTTGCAAAAATAGCCATTATCACAAGTGATAACCCGCGTAGCGAAGAACCTAAAGATATCATGAATGAAATTCTATCAGGCTTTCAAAACCCTGATAAAGCTTTGATGATAGAAGATAGAAAAGAAGCTATAAATAAAGCTTTAAAACTTAAAGAAAAAGACGATTTAGTAGTTATTTTAGGCAAGGGTGATGAAAATACCCAAGAAATCAAAGGGATAAAACACCCCTTTAGCGACAAAGCGATTGTGAATGAAATTTTAAAAAATCAAGGATAATAAATGTTTGAAAATATGGATTTTTCTAAGATGGGAGAACTTTTAAATCAAGTTCAAGAAAAAGCAAAAAATATAGAATTAGAGTTAGCCAATCGAGAATTTAGTGCTAAAAGTGGGGCAGGACTTGTGAAAGTCAGTGCTAATGGCAAGGGTGAGATTATCGATGTTAGCATTGATGGTTCTTTACTTGAAGATAAAGAATCTTTACAAATTTTACTCATTTCTGCTATAAATGATGTTTTAGCTATGGTAGCACAAAATCGATCAAGCTTGGCCAGTGATGTTTTAGGAGGATTTGGGAAATTATGAAATTTTTGTTTTTTTTAGTAACCTTTTTAATATCCCTAAGTGCAATCGAGCGTCCTAAATTTGAAGATTTTGCTGCAGGCTACGAAAGAAATAAAGCCAGTATGCTTAATTATGAAGGAATGCCTGCTTTTGCCTTGAGTGAAAATTTACTTGCGGTTTTAAAACAACCTAATGTCAAACTCAATAAATATGTAAAATATGATCCATTTTTAAATCTTTATCTTGTAAGAACTGATTTTAGCTTAATCCCTACACCTATGGGAGATGAAGAAAAACTTACACGCAATGATTGGATAGGAATTTGGGATCCTAATAGAGCTTATATAGGTCACATTAAATATCTTGCGCAAAATATTGATGAAAAAGATCAGCTTGATTTTTCTACCAAAGTGGGGCTTTTAGGCACTCCTTGCTGCGAAATGATGGGAATTGCTCTTAATAATAGCTCCTTTATAGGAAATCGTTACTTAAAGCATTTTATGAAATATAACGATGTATATTGGGGCGATATAGGGGTTGATTTTGCGGTGCGTGAAAATAAAATTTATGTGAATAATGTTCGAAAAAGTGGGCAATTTCTAATCAACGATGAAATCATAAGCGTAGATGGAACACTAGTTAAAGATATAAGAAAGCTAAATGAAAAAATTCTCTTTGCAGATCGTGGAAGCACACTTTATTTTCAAGTATTGCGAGATAATGTGGATTTAAATATTTCTACTGAAGTTTTTGCCAAAGATTTAAGCAAATTTAATCTCCCAAGCAATAAACCAAAACCAAAACCAACCAATTTTAGAAGCAATATAGGTCTAAGTGTAAATTCAAGTCTTATAGTTACAAAAGTAGACGCAGGCTCTAAAGCTGCTTTAGCAGGATTTATGGTAGGGGATAAAATTTTGCGCGCAAACAATGTGACACTAAAAGATTTTAAAGAACTTCAAACCCTACTTGGTACAGGAAATGATTTTAATATTTTAATCGAACGCAAAAGTGATAAACTTCCTTTATTGGGATTAAACAATGATTTAGGAGGAGTTCATTCAGGTGGAGATGGAAAATTTCAATTTTTCATAAGGCTTGTAAAGTGAAAGAACTCTTTATCAAACATTTAGAAAATCATCTACCAAAAGTTCAAAGCTTCCATCCTTTTTTTAATGAAGCTTTGGCAAAGATGCTAAAAGCAGGTGGAAAACACTTTCGTGCTCAATTACTCTTAGGAGTTGTTCAAAATAAAGCACCTCATCTTATCCCCAATGCCCTAAACGCGGCTTTGGCCTTAGAATTTATCCATACTTACTCGCTCATACACGATGATTTACCTGCTATGGATAATGCAGATTTAAGACGCGGAACGCCTACTTTGCATAAAAGCTATGATGAAACTACAGCTATTTTAGTAGGCGATGCTTTAAATACCGAAGCTTTTTTACTTCTATCTAATTTAAATTTAAAAGAAAGCATTAAAATTAATCTGATTAGAACTCTAGCTTTTAATGCAGGAATCAATGGTATGATTTTGGGTCAGGCTATTGATTGTTATTTTGAAGATAAAAAATTAAATTTAGAAGAACTTGAGTTTTTACACACACATAAAACCGCAAAACTTATAGCAGCGGCTTTAAAAATGGGCTGTGAAATTTGCGAACTCGATGAAAAAGAAAGCGAAAAAATTTATCAAATAGGTCTAAAACTTGGACTTATTTTTCAAATCAATGATGATATCATCGATGAAACAATGAGCGAAGAAGAAAGTGGAAAGCCAAGCAAACATGATGAGCATAAAAATTCTTTTGTGAATTTATTAGGACTTGAAAAGGCTATTCAAAGTAAGGAAAATTTGATTAATGAGTGTAAAAATGATCTTGATGATCTTGATGCTAATTTAGCACACATGATTAAAAGTTTAATGATTAAATATTTATAAAGGTTACAAATGGATCTATCGATATTACAAGAACAAGCAAATACTTTAAGATTTTTAAGTGCCGATATGGTACAAAAGGCTAATTCAGGCCACCCAGGTGCACCCTTGGGAATGGCTGATATTTTAACGGTTTTAAGTTATCATCTTTCTCATAATCCTAAAAACCCAACTTGGCTAAACCGCGATAGGCTTGTGTTTTCAGGCGGACATGCCAGTGCTTTGCTTTATAGCTTTTTGCATTTAAGTGGTTATGATTTAAGTTTAGATGATATTAAAAATTTCCGCCAACTTCATTCAAAAACTCCAGGCCATCCTGAAATTTCAACTCAAGGAGTAGAGATTGCTACAGGCCCATTGGGACAAGGTATAGCTAATGCTGTAGGCTTTGCTATGGCAGCTAAAAAAGCTCAAAACTTACTAGGAAAAGAATTAATCAATCACAAGGTTTATTGTCTTTGTGGAGATGGGGATTTACAAGAGGGAATTTCTTATGAAGCGTGTTCTTTAGCAGGACTTCATAAACTTGATAATTTAATCATCATCTATGATAGCAATGAAATTTCTATCGAAGGAGATGTAAGCTTAGCCTTTAATGAAGATGTAAAAATGCGTTTTGAGTCACAAGGCTTTGAAGTTTTAAGTATCGATGGACACGATTATGAAGCAATTGATAAGGCTCTAAAACAAGCTAAAGAAGCCAACAAACCTTGCCTTATCATCGCAAAAACAACCATAGCAAAAGGCGCAGGAGAGCTTGAAGGAAGTCACAAAAGCCACGGCGCACCTTTGGGTGAAGAGGCTATTAAAAAAGCCAAAGAAAAAGCAGGATTTGATCCAAATTTAAATTTTTATATACCTAAAGCAGCAAAAATTCGCTTCGAAAGTGCTGTAGAACTTGGAGATTTAGAAGAAGCTAAATGGAAAGATAAGCTCGAAAAATCAGAAAAAAAAGAACTCTTAGAAAAACTTTTAAATCCTGATTTTAGCAAGATAAATTATCCTGATTTTAAAGGCAAGGATTTAGCTACAAGAGATAGTAATGGAGAAATTTTAAATGCTCTAGCTAAAGATTTGGAAGGATTTTTAGGCGGAAGTGCGGACTTAGCCCCATCTAATAAAACCGAACTTTATGGAATGGGTGATTTTGCGGAAGGAAAAAATATTCATTTTGGTATCAGAGAACACGCTATGGCTGCGATCAATAATGCCTTTGCAAGATATGGAATTTTCTTACCTTTTTCAGCAACATTTTTTATCTTTAGCGAATATTTAAAACCCGCAGCTAGGATAGCAGCTTTAATGAAAGTCAAACATTTTTTCATTTTCACACATGATAGCATAGGCGTTGGCGAAGATGGACCAACTCATCAACCTATCGAACAACTCAGCACTTTTAGAGCTATGCCAAATTTCTTAACCTTTAGACCAGCTGATGGAGTGGAAAATGTTAAAGCTTGGCAAATAGCTTTAAATGCAGATATTCCAAGTGCTTTTGTACTTTCACGCCAAAAGCTTAAGGCTTTAAATGAACCTGTTTTTGGTGATGTAAAAAACGGGGCGTATTTACTTAAAGAAAGTAAAGATGCTAAATTTACGCTTTTAGCAAGCGGAAGTGAGGTTTCTCTTTGCTTAGAAAGTGCAAATGCATTAGAAAAACAAGGCTTTGCTTGTAATGTAATCTCCATGCCTTGTTTTGAACTCTTTGAAAAGCAAGATAAAGCTTATAAAGATAGGCTTTTACAGGGTGAAGTTATAGGGGTTGAAGCAGCACATTCTAATGAGCTTTATAAATTCTGCGATAGGGTTTATGGCATAGAAAGTTTTGGAGAAAGTGGTAAAGATAAAGATGTATTTGAGCATTTTGGTTTTAGCGTTCCACAAATTTTAAATTTCATTCTCGATAAGTAAAATGGAGGCAAATTTCAAATTTCAAAAAGAAGAAAATAAAGTTTTTATTTTTGGAATTTGGGATAAAACGAGTGTGTCTAAGATTAAAATCAAAGATCTATTGAGCCAAATTTCTCAAACAAATTGTATTTTTGATTTTAGTCAATTAAATGAAATCGATATGGCTGGAGTGAGATTTTTTCTTGCTCTAGAGCATGATTTGAAAAAAAACGATATCTTGATTTTAAAACAAGGATTAAACACACGCTTTAAAAGCCTTTTTGAGCTTTGTGAAAAAAACTATCAAAGAATTAATGAAAAACAAGAGAAAAAATTCAATTTTACAGACTTTTTTATTTCTTTAGGAATTTTAAGTTTTGATCTTTTAAAGATTTTGCAAAAATTTATTAACTTTACGGGTGCTTTTTTTACCAGTCTTTTTTTATGTATAAAAAATCCTAAAAATTTCCGCTTTATATCTTTTTTATATCATATTGAAAATTCAGCTTTTAAAGCCTTGCCTATTGTTATTTTAACCGCTCTTTTAGTCGGGGTTGTGCTTGCATATCAAGCTGCTTATCAGCTTGCACAATTTGGAGCTAATATTTTCATAGTAGATTTAGTAGGAATTTCAGCCACTAGAGAACTTGCTCCTTTAATTGCCGCGATAGTCATAGCAGGTAGAAGTGCAAGCTCTTATACGGCACAAATTGGGGTCATGAAAATCACAGATGAGATCAATGCTATGAATACCATGGGCTTTCGCTCTTTTGAATTCATCATCATTCCGCGGGTCATGGCTTTAGTTATTGCCATGCCTTTAATCGTTGCTCTAAGTGATGCGATCAGTATATTAGGAGGAATGGTAGTAGCAAAAATAAATCTTGATATATCCTTTGGAGAATTTTTAAGGCGCTTTAGGGAAGCTGTGGAAATGAAACATATCATCATAGGGCTTGCAAAAGCTCCTATTTTTGGTTTTTTAATAGGACTTATTGCTTGTTTTCGGGGATTTGAGGTTAAAAATACCACTCAAAGTATAGGAATTTATACTACAAAAAGTGTTGTAAATGCTATATTTTGGGTAATAGCATTTGATGCTTTATTTTCTGTGGTTTTAACTATAATGGAAGTTTAAATGATTATAAAAGCGCAAAATATTATCACCCGATTTGGAAATAAAGTTGTCCATGATGGAGTCAGTTTTGAAATTAACAAAAACGAAATTTTTGGGATTTTAGGAGGAAGTGGAAATGGCAAGTCTGTACTCTTAAAACAAATGCTAATGCTTGAACATTTTGATGAGGGAGAATACGAAATTTTAGGCTTTAAGCTAAAAAACATTAGCGAGGAAGATGCTTTAGCGCTGCGTAAAAAATGGGGTGTAGTATTTCAGTTTTCTGCACTCTTTAGCTTTTTTAGCGTTTATGAAAATATAGCTATCCCTCTTAAAGAATATACGAATTTAGATTCCATTGCTATAAAAGAACTGGTATTGATGAAACTCAAAATGGTCGGTTTAAATGAAGCTGTTTTAAAACAGCTTCCAAGCGAGCTAAGTGGCGGAATGCAAAAAAGAGTTGCTATTGCTAGGGCTTTGGCTCTTGATAGTAAATTACTTTTTTTAGACGAGCCTACTTCTGGACTTGATCCGCATAGTAGTCGTGAATTTGATGATTTGATACTAGAACTTAAACAAAGCTTTGATCTTAATATTGTTTTAGTAACACACGATAAAGAAAGTATGAAAAATCTGCTCGAGCGTTTTATCATCTTAGAAGATAAAAAAGTTGCCTTTTGTGGAAATTATGAGGAGCTAAGGGTGCAAAATGAAAGATTGTTTAAAAGATTTATGGAGTAAAAGTGGAAAATAAAGCAAATTATTTTTTTGTAGGGCTTTTTGTTTTTGGAGTTTTTTTTGCTAGTATTGGTTTCATGCTTTGGCTTGGAGGATACTCAAAAGAAGAAAGTTTTGAATACTATGAAATTCATACACAAGAATCTGTTGCAGGCCTTGGAATCAAAGCTCCTGTAAGGCTTTTGGGAGTAGAGATAGGAAATGTGGAAAATATCAGTATTTATGATAAAGAAAATTTAGGGGTAAATATTTTAATTAAAATCAAAAAAGGAACCCCTATAAAAGAAGATACTTTTGCAACTTTGCAATTTCAAGGCATTACAGGACTTAAATTTGTACAACTTCAAGGAGGTTCTAAAAACAGTCCAAAACTTCAAGTAAAAGGCAAAGAAGAATTTCCCGTGATTCAATTTAAAGAAGGTTTTTTTGCTGCTATAGATAGACAAAGCGAGCACATCTTTTCTTTGATAAAAAGAGCAGATGATAAATCAAAAGAGCTTTTTAGTGATAAAAATATAAAAAATTTAGAAATACTTTTAGATAATTTAGCACAACTAAGCACCACTTTAAATAAAGATTCTAAAACATTAAATCACAATATCGCAAACACTAGCTTAAAACTTGGAGAAATGGCAGAGAATGTAAGCTTAAGCGCAAAAGGTTTTAATGCAAGTTTAAAGGATATCCAAGAAGGAGCTTTAGCGCTTAGCTCTTTTGCAAAAAAAGCCAATGTTAAACTTGATTCTTACGATGACTTACGACTTTCCTTAGCAGAAAATTTAGAACTTTTGAAAAAAGTGCTTATAGAAAGCAATATCTTGATACAAAATCTACAAAAAAGTCCATCGGATTTAATTTTTAAAGAAACTAAACCCAAACTAGGACCAGGAGAAAAACAATGAAAAAATTCATATACATTACTATCTTAGCCCTTATATTTAATGGATGTTCAATTCCAACTAGCACTCTTGATAAAACGCAAAGCTTTATACTTAAAAATGATGAACTTCCTCTTCAAGCCAATTTTATTAAAAGCGATAAAATTCTTAAAATTCAAAATGCGTCCTTGCCTTTATATCTTCATTCAAGATCAATTATTTATGTGCAAAAAGGTATAAGCAAGGCTTATGCGTATCATTTTTGGGCAGATTTACCCAATAATCTTTATCAATCCTTGCTGCTATCCAAATTTGAACAAAGTCAAATCTTTAAAGCCCTGCTTTCCCAAGGAAGCTCTGTGGGAAGTGATTATATACTTGAAAGCAGGATAGATTCTTTTGAACAAGTGGTTGATGAAAATGAAAATTATGTAAGCATTTCTATTAGTATAAATTTCATCGACGCAAAAGAAAGTAAAATCATCGCTCATCGCCTGTTTTCAATCAAAGAAAGGGTTAAAAAAATAGATATTTTTGATGTCTATCAATCCTTTGAAAAAGCTTTAAATTCTCTAGGAAATGAAATAGTTTTATGGATCAATGCCACACTTGATGAAAAATAGGAACACTTTTTGCTTTTTAAACCTTTAGCAATATTTTTTGAAAGGTGTAAAATGAAAAATGAATTGGATGTTTTTAAAAAGCACTTGGGTGAAATACAAGGCGTAAGTGAGTTTAAAGCTACACAAATTTGCTCACAAATAAATGATGCAAATGATTTTATCGGTGCTCTGCAAATACTTGATTTAACGCTTAAAAAAATTGAAAAAAGTATCACAGAAAGACTTGATGAACAAAACGATGATTTACAAAAAAGAACCTTAGATGCAACAAGTTCTCAACTTATCCAAAACTGCTCTTTTATGGGTACAGCACTTTTTGGAAATATTTTTAATGTATATGTAGGTCAAAAACTTTTTGAATTTGAAATTTCAAATCCTCTTTTAGTTTTAGAAAAAGCAGGGTATGAAGGAGTTTTAGCTTATATTCAAGATAAAAGGGATGAAATTAAAGATATTTTATGCGAATTATCAAGTGCTATTACCATGGGAATAAGCATGGATAATATGAATTTTTCTGAGTCTGCAACAAACTTTAAAAATCTTTTCAGATAAGAGTTAAAACTCTTATCGCTTTAAACATACTCATTAAAATTAATCTTAAGAGGTTTTCATATTTTAGCTTAAAGAGATATTCCGCTCTTTTTCAAGCTAGGTTGAAAAAAAGGGGGAGGGAAGCAACCTAGCCTGTGAGATCTTTGAAGATCTCTTTAAACTAAATATTACATTTTTAAAATAATATTTTAATTTAAAATTACTTAAATATTTATAAAAAAATAATTTAGTAACTTAAATTATTGAAAAATTTTTGTAAAAATTTCCCAATTTTTACAAATAAAACTCTTATAAGCTAGATAAAATTTCTGCGCGCCCATTAATAATAGCCACACAATGCTCATAATGAGCACTATTAAGCTCATCCACACTTCCTGCACCCCATTTTCCATTAAAATGCTTTGGAGTTCCATCCTTTTGGCATATCATAGGTTCTATACAAAAAACCATTCCATTTTTAATTTTTGGACCACTTTTTGCGCTTGCGCCTTTTTCTAAATAATTTAAAATTTCAGGTTCTCCATGAGGTTTGCGTCCTATACCATGGCCACAATATCCACGAAGCGGAACAAAACCTCTTGAATCTATAAATTCTCCCAAAGCTGCAGAAAGCTCTTTAAAACGCATACCCTCACGAATAATATCTATAGCATGATATAAAGCGTCTTTAGCACAAGAAATCAAAGCCTCATCTGTGGATGAAATTTTACCTATAGCTATAGTACGCGCTGCATCACCATAATATCCATCAATCAAACTTCCCACATCAAGTCCTAAAATATCACCCTCTTTGATGATTTTTTCATCAGGAATTCCATGGATACAAACCTGATTTAAAGAAGTGCAAATTGCACCAGGAAAACCATAAAGCCCTTTAAATGAAGGTTTTGCTCCAAGACTTAAGATAAAATCTTCCGCCATCTTATCGATTTGCTTAAGACTCATACCCGCTTTAATCTCGTTTTCTAAAAAATCCAAAGTCTTAGCGACGATTTGATTTGCTACTCTTAATTTTTCTATTTCTGCTGGTTTTTTTAATTCTATCATTGTATTTCCTTATAAATTTAGCCAAATTTTAGCAGTATTTTCTAAAGACTTGACATCACTTGAAGCATAAAAATGTAATTTTGCTTTCTCTTCTTTTAACAAAAGTTTTTGCCTTTGTTTTAAAAACTCTACTATAGCATCTCCTGAATGAATAAGCTTTGTCTTTGAACCAAAATAAACACTCAAGGAATTTGCTAGCAAAGGAAAATGAGTACAAGCAAGTATCAAAGCATCAGGAGTTTCAATCCCTTTAAAATAATACCGCATAGCACTTTGCAACAACTCTCCTTCAAAAATACCCTCTTCAACCATAGGCACAAAAAGACCCGTAGCTAAAGCGTCTACATTATTAAAACCTTGTTTTTGCAAACGATTTTGATATTCTTTTGACTGAATTGTTGCCTTTGTGGCAATAACTAAAATTTTTTTATTTTTATCTAACAAGGCTTTTTTAGTAGCCTCAACACCCGCATCAATAACCCCATAAATAGGAAAATCAGCTTTTAATCTTAAAGCATCTAAAGCATAAGCACTAGCAGTATTGCACGCAATAATAAGCATATCGATATTAAATTTTGAAAAAAAATCCAAAGTCTCAAGACAAAATTTGACTATAGTATCTTTATCTTTAACCCCATAAGGAACGCGGGCAGTATCTCCATAATAAATAATTTCGTCAAAAAGTCTTGCCTCATAAAGTGATTTTAAAACACTAAGTCCACCTACACCACTATCAAAAACGCCTATTTTCATCTTAATATCTTCTAGCACCTATATATCGATTTTTCCAATAAGAACTATTTAAATCCACTTCTCTTACTCCACCCTTTGTAGAAAGATGGATAAATTTACCCTTACTCATATAAATTCCCACATGCATACCATTTGGTCCTCTACCTGTTTTAAAAAAAATAAGATCTCCTGTTTTTAGTTTTGATTTAGAAACTTTTATACCCGAGCGTAGTTGCTTTGTTGTAGTGCGTGGTATGCGTGTATTAAACTGAGCTAGGGTGCTTTGAGCAAAACCCGAACAATCGGCTCCTTTTTTTGTTGTTCCGCCTAAAACATAAGGAGTTTTTTTCCATTCATTAGCAATCATTCTTAATCTTGTTTCTTTATCAACATTATAATTTGTTGGGGTATGACTTGCATTTTGAGCTAAACTGCATCCACCTATATAAAAAGCAATCACAACAAGAAAGAAAATAACAAATCTCATAAATTTCCTTAAGGACGCGTGGTAAAAAATTTAAGATAAATAAAACCCCAAATCCCAGAACAAAATGAAGCAATCAAAATAGCAAGATTATCTGCATAATTAAAAATATCGCTAACTTCATACGCCAAGCCATCGATAAACAAACTCATTGTAAAACCAATTCCTGTAAGTATACAAACCCCATAAAGTTGTTTCAAATTTGAACCTTGGGGCAAGGCTGCAAATTTAAAGCGGATTGCCAAATAAGAAAACAAAAATACACCCACTTGTTTACCCACAAAAAGCCCCAAGAAAATACCTATACTTACACCTGAAAAAATTGCTCCTATATCGATATTGGATAAATTTACTCCAGCGTTAGCAAAAGCAAATAAAGGCAAGATAACAAAAGCGAG
Source organism: Campylobacter coli LMG 9860 (assembly GCF_000254135.1). Taxonomy (GTDB): domain Bacteria; phylum Campylobacterota; class Campylobacteria; order Campylobacterales; family Campylobacteraceae; genus Campylobacter_D; species Campylobacter_D coli. The sequence goes on along the minus strand of NZ_AINS01000043.1, from coordinate 308 downwards.
CCAAAATTTTAGACTTTCATAGATTTCTTCTAAAAATGCTTCTCCATTTTTAGTTTGCATCGGTATAAAAAATGCTGTAATAATTCCAGCTAAAGTTGCATGCACACCACTTTTTAAAACACTAATCCAAAGAATAACTGAGCAAATAAAATAAAAAGACTTTCTTGTTATTCCTAAAATATTTAAAATCAACATCATAAAAATAGCAATACCCACAACTACGAAAGCAGCCACAGAAAGCTTGGTTGTATAAAAAATCGCAATAATTAAAATAGCACCCACATCATCAAAAATAGCTAAAGAAAGTA
>NZ_AINS01000044.1 GCF_000254135.1 Campylobacter coli LMG 9860 | reverse complement strand
ATATTAAATTTAATTATTTATAATTAGTATCAAAATTAATTATAATAATAATGAAAATACTTATCATTAGAAAAATCATTAAGTTACTTTATATTTACTTTTTAATATTAATATCCTTTATCAAAAATTAGTCTAATTTTAATCACAAAAAAAAGGGGGGAGAAATAATGAAAAAATTAGTTTTATTTTTATTTTGCTTAGGTTTTGCATTTGCGTGCTCTGAACACTCTAATGCTGATTTTAAAGATCATGATAAAACTAAATATAATTCTCAATATAAGGACAAATAAATGAAAAAAATCTTTTCTTTATGTTTATTAGGTTTTTCTTTACTAGGTGCTGCAGAACTTAACATTTACTCGGCAAGACATTATGATGCTGATTTTCAGATTATAAAAAAATTTGAGGAAAAAACAGGCATTAAAGTTAATCATACTCAAGCTAAAGCTTCAGAACTCATCAAAAGACTTTCGCTTGAAGGAAGCAATTCGCCTGCTGATATTTTTATAACAGCCGATATATCCAATCTTACAGAAGCAAAAAATTCTGGACTTTTAAGCCCTGTTAAATCAAAATATTTAGAAGATACTATACCCGCTCATTTAAGAGATAAAGATGGGGAATGGTTTGCGATTACAAAAAGAGCAAGAATTATTGCTTACAATAAAAATGCAAACACTGACATTAGCAAAATGAAAAACTATGAAGATTTGGCTAAGCCTGAATTTAAAGGACAAATCGTTATGAGAAGTGCTACAGCTCCTTATAGCAAAACTCTTTTAGCTTCTATTATAGCTAATGATGGAGATGAAAATGCTAAAGTATGGGCTAAGGGTGTGCTTGACAATCTTGCAACCAAGCCAAAGGGTGGAGATAGGGATCAAGCTAGACAAGTTTTTGCAGGTGAGGCTAAATTTGCTGTTATGAATACTTATTATATAGGACTTTTAAAAAATTCTAAAAATCCAAAAGATGTAGAAGTTGGAAATTCTTTAGGTATTATTTTTCCAAATCAAGACAATAGAGGAACTCATATAAATATCAGCGGTATTGCTATGACAAAATCAAGCAAAAATCAAGAAGCAGCTAAGAAGTTTATGGAATTTATGCTAACTCCAGAAATCCAAAAAATTCTCACTGATAGCAATTATGAATTTCCTATAAGAAATGATGTAGAATTAAGCCAAACAGTAAAAGATTTTGGAACTTTTAAAGAAGATCAAATACCTGTGAGTCAAATAGCAGAAAAGGTTAAAGAGGCTGTTAAAATTTATGATCAAGTCGGTTTTAGATAATGCTTAAAACCCTAAAGTATTACAAGATAGGGGCAATTTTACTTGCCCTTTTTCTTACTCTACCTATTTTTGGCATCTTTGCTGAGCTTTTTTATATTCTTTTTCAAAATTTCAATACAAGCAATTTGGCTGAAATTTCATCCATTAAAGAAAATTTGAGTCATTTTTTTGATTATTTGTTTTTAAAATTCATCAAAGATACTTTGATAGTTAGTATAGGGGTGTTATTACTAAGCTTGATTTTAGGTGTAAGTAGTGCTTATTTGATGGCAAATTATAATTTTTACTTTTGTAGGATTTTAGAAAAATTACTCATTTTACCCTTGGCAATACCTGCTTATATTTTAGCTTTTGTATATGTTGGAATTATGGATTTTCAGGGCTTTTTTCATGAAGTTTTTGGTTTTAGGATAGATTTTTTCAACCACTATGGAGTTATTTTTGTCTTAGGAATTTCTTTATATCCTTATATTTACTTATTTGCCAAAACTGCTTTTAAAAGCGAAGCCATAGAAGCTTATGAAGTAACTAAAATTATGGGATATTCTGAATTTAGAATTTTTTCACGCATCATGCTTTTAAGTGCAAGACCTGCTATTTTTTCTGGAGCTTTGCTTGTGTTGATGGAAACTTTAAGCGACTATGGAGCTTCGGCTTATTTGGGGGTAGATACCTTTTCGGCAGGGATTTTTAAACTATGGTATGATTTAAATGATTCTTATTCATCGAGTATTTTATCAGGAATTTTGATGATTTTTGTTTTTTTAATCATGTATATAGATTATTATTATAAAAACAAGCATCATTATAGTTTTAATCAAAATTTAACTCTTTTTATCAAAAAAAGGAAATTAAGTCATATAAAGCAAATTTTAGCCTGTTTTTATTGTTTTATCATCGCTTTATTAGGATTTATCTTGCCTTTTATATGGCTTGTTTATTGGGGGCTAAAAGATTTTAAACTTTTTGAAGCAGAATTTTATATCATTAGTTTTCAAACCATTATATTGGCTTTCATCACAGCTTTGATTACGACTTTACTGGCTTATTTTTTAATGTTTAGCTCAAGAATCATAAAAAATAACTTTTTCAGCCTATGTATTCTTAAGCTAAGTTCTTTGGGTTATTCTATACCTGCGGCTGCCTTAGGAATTAGCATGATTGTCCTTTTCGTGTTTTTAGATAAAATTTTTCATCTTAATTTATTAGGCACTTCATTGATTATTTTAGTTTTTGCTTATATTATTCGTTTTCTAGCGAGTGCAATTTATTCTTTAGAAGGGGGTTATAATAAAATCCATCTTAACACCGATGAAGCAAGTTTAAATTTAAGGCCGAGTTATTTGATCTTATTTTTTAAAATTCATACTCCTTTAATGAAACATTTTTTATTTTTGGCTTTTATCATTGTTTTTATCGATACCATAAAAGAGCTTCCTTTGAGTAGAATTTTAGCTCCTTTTGGTTTTGAAACTCTAAGTGTAAAAGCTTTTTGGTTTGCAAGTGATGAGAGAATTTATGATGCTGCTTTGCCTTCGCTGCTCATTGTTTTACTTTCTTTAATAGTTGTTATTTGGATGGATAAAATCACAAGGAAAGATGATGTTAGAAATTAAAAACCTATCAAAAAATTTTGGCAAAATACAAGCTTTAAAAAATATCAATCTTCATGTTAAAGAAGGAGAATTTTTAAGCATTTTAGGAGGGAGCGGAAGTGGTAAAAGTACACTTTTAAGAATCATCGCCCAACTAGAACAAGCGAGCTCTTGTGAATTTTTAAAATGCAAGGGCGAAGTGGCGATGATGTTTCAAAACTATGCTTTATTTCCCCATTTAAATGTTGAAAAAAATATACTTTTTGCACTCTATGATAAAAAAGATAAAAAACAAATTTTAGAGGATTTGTTAAAAACCTTTGAAATTAAAAATTTAAGATATAAGAAAATTGATGAAATTTCGGGCGGACAAGCGCAAAGAGTGGCTTTTGCTAGAGCAGTAGCAAGAGGCTGTAAACTTTTGCTTTTAGATGAACCTTTTTCTAATTTAGATCAGAATTTAAAACAAGACTTAAGAAGAGAGCTAAAAAAACTCATACAAAAACAAAAAATTACAGCCATTATGGTAACTCACGATATCGAGGATGCTTATTGTATGTCTGATAAAATCGCCTTTCTTGATAAAGGAGAAATTCTAGCTCATGCAAATCCTAAAGAGCTTTATTTTAAGCCTAATCATAAAAGTGCTAGAATTTTACCTGATTTAAATATCATAGAAGAAGAGCTTGATTTAGAAGATGAATTTTTTCAGTGGATTGCTTCAAAAAATTATACTTTTGGCTATGCAGAACTTAAAATAGGAAATCGTTTTGAAGCTACAATTTTGCAAAAAGAATTTTTAGGAGCTTTTTATAGACTCAAAGTAAGATATAAAAATATAGATTTTTTTATGTTGCTCAGCTCAAATTACACGCTAAAAGAAAAAATAAATTTTGATATTATCAATTTTTAGCTAAAATTCCTAAAATTTCTTTAAGGACACGACCAATGAAAAATCTTTTAATCATAGGCGCAGGCGGGGTAAGTCGGGTAGCTACCGTAAAATGCGCAATGAATTCAGATACCTTTAGTAAAATCACTCTAGCAAGTAGAACCAAAAGCAAATGCGATGAAATTACTAGTTTTATCAAAGAGCATCTAGGAGTAGAAATTCAAACCGCACAAATTGATGCAGATGATAGCGATGCGGTTGTAGAGCTTATTAAAAAAACAGGGGCGCAAATTTTGCTTAATGTAGCTTTGCCTTATCAGGATTTAAGCTTGATGGATGCTTGCATAAAAGCAGGAATTGATTATGTTGATACAGCAAACTATGAGCATCCAGATCTAGCTAAATTTGAGTATAAAGAACAATGGGCAAGAAATGATAAATTTAAAGAAGCAGGAATTTTAGGACTTTTAGGAAGTGGGTTTGATCCTGGCGTTACAAATGTTTTTTGTGCTTATGCGCAGCAAAATTTATTTGATGAAATTTCTTATATAGATATTTTAGATTGTAACGCAGGCGATCATGGCTATGCTTTTGCGACTAATTTTAATCCCGAAATCAATCTTAGAGAAGTTTCTGCTAAGGGACGCTACTGGGAAAAAGGCGAGTGGATAGAAACACAACCGATGGAAATAAAAATGGAATGGGATTATCCTGAAGTAGGCGTAAAAGATAGTTACTTACTTTATCACGAAGAGCTTGAAAGCTTGGTAAAAAATATCAAGGGTTTGAAGAGAATTCGCTTTTTTATGACTTTTGGACAAAGTTATTTAACTCATATGAAATGCCTTGAAAATGTTGGAATGCTAGGTATAAAACCTGTGATGCATCAAGGTAAAGAAATCATTCCTATAGAATTTTTAAAAACCCTACTTCCTGATCCTGCAAGTTTAGGTCCTCGCACAAAAGGTTATACCAATATAGGTTGTGTAATCCGTGGCATAAAAGATGGCAAAGACAGACAAGTTTATATTTATAATGTTTGCAATCACGAAGAATGTTATAAAGAAACCGGCGCACAAGCGGTAAGCTACACTACAGGAGTTCCTGCGATGATAGGTACAAAACTAATCGCTAAAGGAATTTGGCAAGGAAAAGGTGTGTTTAATATGGAAGAATTTGACGCAAAACCTTTTATGGATGAGCTTAATTCTCAAGGACTTCCATGGAAGATTATCGAAATGACTCCAAGTTTAGGAGAGTAAAAAGGCATCTTTTAAGATGCCTTGTATTATTTTACAGGATGAAGTTCGTTTGCGTAAAAGCTAACTGATCCCATACCTTCTTTTAAAGCCCATTCATAAGCTTTTGCTACAAATTCCCAGTTAATATGAGCATAGAATTTTTCTAAATACGCAGGACGCGCATTACGATGATCTACATAATAAGCATGCTCCCAAACATCCACAACAAGTAAAGGAACTTTATCTTCAGTGATAGGTGTAGCTGCATTTGAAGTACCCACAAATTCTAATTTTTGATTTTTAGTATTATAAACTAACCAAAACCAACCTGAACCAAAAACCCCTGTCGCACCTTTGATAAATTCAGCTTTGAAATTCTCTAAAGAACCAAATTCTTTTTCTAAAGCTGCTTGTAAATTAGCATCCATACTTTGGCATGAGCCACCACAGCCACAGCCTGTGATCGGTTTAATACAATCAAAATAAAAATCATGATTATAAACTTGAGCAGCATTGTTAAATACTCCACCACTTGAACTTTTAATAATGCTTACAAGATCTTTACTTGCAAATTCAGTATCTTTGATAAGATTATTAAGATTTGTTACATAAGTATTGTGGTGTTTTCCATGATGATAACTAAAAGTTTCAGCACTTAAAAAATCACCAAAAGCATTGGTATCATAAGGTAATTTTCTTAATTCAAACATAATTTCTCCTTTAATTTAGTAGTTTGACAAAATATTGTAGCATAAAAATTATATAAAAAGACTAAGAAAGTCTTTAATTATTTCTTTAAATTTCCAAGACATTTTTTAAGAGAAAAAATTAAGAATTTTATGAAAATTATCTTTTTTAATACCTACAAAAACAAGATAAATATCTACAAGCTTCTAAATGCTAGCAACAACAAACATTAAAGCAAAAATGGCAAAATAATCTATAAAAATCGAATGGCTCTCATCTAACAATGCTATAAAAGCAGCAAAAGTAGCAAATAAAGGTATTATAAAAAAAGCTAATTTAATACAAGCTAACAAGATATCGCCCTTATAAAATCTATCAACCCCAAATAATCCCACAGTTATACTTAATACAAGGCCAACCAAAGGATTTTTTAAGAGAGATAGCATAAAGAGCACTTAGATCTTTTTGGCTTTTTTTAATTCTTCCTCTAAGATAAATAGCCTTTCTTCGGGAATCTTATCTTTAAATATGAGCAATATCGTTTTATCTTGCTTCATTGTAAAACTTCAAAAATTTTTTTAAGATTATTTTGACAAATATCTTTCCATACCAAAAAATAATCCAAAATCACCCAAACACTTAGTATGAAAAATAAATTTATAAAAATCAGCATAGTGCTTTCATCATTTTTATCTTCTGCTATTATTAAACCTATAGAAACAAGTATTGCTGATATGATTTTAAGTATACCTAAAATTATATTGCCATTATAAATTCTATCTAAACCAGGAAGCAAAAAAAGCAAATAAAAGTCCATATAGGGGATTTTTCAGTTTAGCAAATAAAAGCTTTTCTTTTTGTTCTTCGCTTGCTTTTTCTAAACTTTCCTTAAGAAAAATTAAAGAATCCTTTGGAATTTTATCTTTAAAATATAACAAGAAAAAATTGGTATCATGGCTCATTTGTTTATTAATCCTCATCATTCTAATAAAACAAAAAATTCTATAAATAAAATTCTTATAAGTTTATAAATCCATTTTTATGAAAAACAATAAAAATATTAAGTAAAAATCCTATAAGAACATCTAGATTGATTTCGGAAATATTAAAAAAGGATTTAAGTGGTGACCCATACGAGACTCGAACTCGTGTTACCGCCGTGAAAGGGCGATGTCCTAACCGCTAGACGAATGGGCCACTTTTAAAAGGAGTAAAAATAAAAATGAAGTTGAATTATATATTTTTTATTCTTAAAGTTTAATTAAATATAATCCACTGCTATAAATTTTTAATCATAATTTCATTAAAAAAATTAATTAAGAAATTTTTATTATAATTCTCAACTTTTACATCTTTCATAGGAGTTGTCATGGATTTTTATAGTCTTATTCTTTTATCCTGTGCACTAGCGATGGATGCTTTTGCTGTATCTTTATGTAAGGGATTTAGTGTTAAAAAATTGAATTTAAAACACTATATTATTACAGGAGTTTATTTTGGTGGTTTTCAAGCTTTAATGCCAGCTATTGGATATGCTATAGGCATCACTTTTGCATCTTTTATTGCAAGTATTGATCATTGGATAGCCTTTGTTTTACTTTCTTTAATTGGGCTAAAAATGATTAAAGAATCTTTTGAGAATGAAAATTGCGACACCAATTCAAATCAATTTGGATTTAAAATCATGTTTGCCTTAGCTGTAGCTACAAGTGTTGATGCCTTAGCTATAGGAGTTAGCTTTGCCTTTTTAAATGTTGATTTATTTTTGGCATTATTTTTAATAGGCTCTATTACTTTTATCTTATGTGCTATTGCTTTAGAATTAGGCAATAAATTTGGCACTCGCTTTAGAAACAAAGCTGAATTTTTAGGGGGAGCTGTTTTGATAATCTTAGGGATAAAAATTTTAGTTGAGCATTTATTCTTTAGCTAAAAATTTATTTCTAAGTAACTCTAGGGCTTTAGAAAATTCCAAAGGAGTGCTTTGGAATTTTTTATTAAAAGTTCTTTGACGCTTGGCAAGCTGTGATGTATGTATACTAATCAAACTTTCAAGCTCTTTTAAAGAAATTTGATTTTCTAAATACTCTTTGCATTCCTTAAGCCCTATAGAATTTAATGCTTTAAGATTGTTATCAAAATTTGAAAAAAGCATTCTTGCTTCTTCTATAAGCCCATTATCAATCATTTCTTTTGTTCTTGCTTCTATGCGTTTTCTTAGAATTTCTCTATCCCATACAAGCTCATAAATTTCAATATCCTTAAGCACCCCATCTTTTTGTGTCTTTTTTAAAAAATCACTAGGAATTTCATTTGTACTTTCATAAATACTTAGCCATTTTTTAAGACGATAAGTATCATTTTTTTCTATTTTATAAGCCGGATCAATTTTTAATAAAAGAGCATAAATTTCATCATTACTTAAAGTACTAGTCGTATCTTGAATTTTTTGACTTAAACCATCTATCATCGTTTTTAGATAAAAACCTGTTCCACCTACTATAATCAAAGGCAAATCATTTATAAGAGCAAATTCTTTTGCTTTTTGGTATTCTCTTATAAATAATTCTACATTAAAATGCTCATCAACACTTAATAAATTTACTCCAAAATAGTTTAAATTTGCAAGCTCATCTTTAGATGGCTTGGCATTGGCTATATTGATTTCTTTATAAACACAAAGACTATCAAGGCTTAAAACCACTGCATTAAATTCTTTAGCTAAGGCATTTGCTATATAAGTCTTTCCACTGGCAGTGGTTCCTATAAGTGCGATTTGAAAAAACATGTGATAATTTATCCTAAAATTTATGAAAATTTTAGTAAAATCATAGCAAAAAATATTTTAAAGTGAAAAACATGAATACAATTTGGAATAAATTTAAAGATATTTTGGAACTTGTGGTATTTAAGCATTCTATTTTTGCCTTGCCCTTTTTATTTTCATCTATGATAGTGGCTTCAAAACTCGTTAATGATAGCGCTTGGTTTGGTTTTAAGGCTTTGATTTTGGGTATTATTTGTGCTGTAAGTGCAAGAAATTTTGCTATGGCGACCAATCGTTTAATGGATGAAGATATCGATAAAGACAATCCTCGCTGTGCAAATCGCCCTAATGTCAGTGGAAAAATAGGACGCAAAAGCGTTTGGATTTTTATTATCCTTAATGCGATTATTTTTATATTGTGTTCTTATTTTATCAATACTTTGGCTTTTTATCTTTCTTTTCCTGTGCTTTTTGTATTGGCAATTTATTCTGCTTTTAAACGCTTTAGTTCTTTAGCGCATTTAGTTTTAGGATTTTGTTTAGGACTTGCACCTATTGCAGGCAGTGTGATAGTCATGGGTGAAATTCACATTTATAGTGTGATTTTATGCTTAGGGGTAACTTTTTGGACGGCTGGATTTGATTTGCTTTACTCTTTACAAGATATGGAGTATGATAAAAAAGTAGGACTTCATTCTATCCCTGCTAAATTTGGCTCTAAGGCGACTTTATTTATCTCGGCTTTTTGCCATGTATTAGCAGTATTATTTTGGCTACTTTTTGTTTGGCAGGTTTGGGGAGTAGCGCTTGGAAATATTGCATTATTTGGAATGATTATCAGCGGTATTATTTTGGCTTTTGAACATAAAATTGTACATAAAAATTTTGCTCACATTGATAAAGCGTTTTTTACTTTAAATGGATATTTAAGTATAATATTTTTTATTTTTATTTGGGTTGATTTAGTATGGAAATAAGTCTTTTTAAGGCAGGATTTGAAGCTTCTTTAGAGTGTTGTGATATTGAAAATAACCATTTTTTACAAGAATATCTAAAATTAGGTGCCATTTCTCAACTTTCAAAATGGAAAAAACTCGCCTTGCGTGTGGATTTTGATGAGGGCGAGAAAATCATTTTCGATTTACTTTTGAGCTTAAAAGAAGATATTTTAAGACTTGAGGATTCTTTGGATAAAAATAAAGATCTTTTAGTACTCAAACAAAAAGGCGTGGTTGAATCTTTAAATTTTGAATATTTAAATTTTTTAGATGAGATTTTAGAAGAAGGAAAAGAGTATTACATAAGATTTGATCTTAATAATCAAAAAATGGCCATTTTTGCTAAAGCTCAAAATAAAAAATTAGCTCAAATTATCAAAATAAAACCCGAAGATAGAATAGCTTTTGATGCTTTCGTGGTTCAATTGCAAAGAGATATGATAAGAAATAAAAAGGACAAAAATGAGTAATGATGTGCTTTATTTAGTTTTTATGATCGTACTTTCGGTTGCAATATTAGCTTATATGAATATCAAAGATAAAGAAAGTAGTGCAAAAATAAACAAACTCCAAGGCGTGGTTGAAGATATTACAAAAGAACTTCATTATTTACGCAAAGAATTAGGCGTAAAAGATGAGGGCGATCAAGAGGAAGAGGACTATAAAATTACTCTATTGAAAGAAGAAATTCAAATCACGCTTGAAAAACAAATCAGTGCAAAAATTACCCCCGTTTTAAGAACTTTAAAAACCATGGAGCATATTATAGAAGATTTTCAAAATGAGCAACAAAATCGTATTTTAAATTTGGAACAAAAAGCACAAAGTATGACAAAATTAACACCAAATTATGATACCGAAGAGCAAAAAATTGTGGATTTATTTAAAGAGGGAAAAAGTATAGAGCAAATTGCAAAAGATTTGCGTATAGGCACTGGAAATGTTGAGCTTGTTTTAAAATTTAAACAACTTATCAAATAATCACTAGGAGAGGCAATGCTTATTGATCAGTTTGGCAGAAAGATTAATTATCTTAGAATATCAGTAACCCAAAGATGTAATTTTCGTTGTCTTTATTGTATGCCAAAAATTCCTTTTAATCATCAACCTAAAGAAAATTTACTGAGCTTTGAAGAGCTTTTCTTGTTTGTTAAAGTGGCTATTGATGAAGGGATCGAAAAAATTCGTATCACTGGAGGAGAGCCTTTACTGCGTAAAGATTTAAGTGTGTTTATAAAAATGATAAATGATTATAAAAAAGATCTTGATTTAGCCATTACAACGAATGGTTTTTTATTAAAAGATTTTGCTAAAGATCTTAAAGATGCTGGACTGAAGCGTTTAAATATCTCTCTTGATACCCTAGAAAGCAAAAAAGCAAAAATTCTCGCGCAAAAAGATGTTTTAGATAGTGTCTTAGCGGGGATTGATGAGGCCTTAAGCGTAGGTTTAAAAGTCAAGCTAAACACTGTTGTGTTAAAGGGTTTAAATGATGATGAGTTGATACCTCTTTTGGAATTTGCAAAATCTAAAAACATTCAAATTCGCTTTATTGAATTTATGGAAAATATACATGCTTATGGAAAATTACAAGGTTTAAAAAGAGATGAAATCATACAAATTCTAAGTCAAAAATATCAAGTAAAACTCATTAAAAAAGCTGAAAAAGCTCCTGTGAGTATTTATAGTGCGGATGGTTATGAATTTGGGATTATAGATCCACATAGCCATGAATTTTGTGATTCTTGCAACCGTATTCGCTTAAGCGCTGAGGGTTTACTTATACCTTGTCTTTATTTTGATGAGGCTTTAAGCATTAAAGAAGCAGTGAGAAAAGGTGATATTAACGCTGCTGCAAACATTTTACAAGAAGTATTACGCAATAAACCTGAAAAAAATAGATGGAGTGTGGTAGATAACGAAACTTCATCTCGCGCTTTTTATCAAACCGGAGGTTAAATTTGCAACTTGTTGAAAGTTTTTTAAGTATACAAGGAGAAGGCAAATATAGCGGAAAACTAGCCATTTTTATGCGTTTTGCAGGATGTAATTTTAATTGCTCAGGCTTTGGGGTAAAGCTTATTAAAAATGGAAAAACTCTTAAAGGTTGCGATACTATAAGGGCAGTTTTTACTAAAGAATTTAATGAAGAATATGAAATTTTAAATGCAAGTGAACTTTTTAAACGCGTGCTTGATTTAAAAAAAGATTTTAATCCTATTGTGGTGATTACTGGAGGAGAACCCTTAATCCATCATGAAAATCCAGAATTTATCGATTTTATCCAAGCTTTATTGAAAAATAATTTTGAAGTGCATTTTGAAAGCAATGGAAGCATAGAGCTTGATTTTGAAAAATATCCTTTTTATAAAGAATGTGTTTTTGCTCTAAGTGTCAAGTTTCAAAATAGCGGGATGGGTAAAGAAAAAAGATTAAATTTCAATGCCCTTAAAGGCTTTAAGCATTATGCTAAAGATAGCTTTTACAAATTTGTTTTAAATTCCAGTCAATTAGAAAGTTTGTCACTAGAAATTTTAGAAATTTTAGAAAAAGCGCCTAATGAAATTTTTTGTATGCCTATGGGAGAAAATGAGCAAAATTTAAAACAAAATGCTTTAAAAATAGCCGAGTTTTGTATTAAAAATGGTTATAATTATTCTGATAGAATCCATATTCGTCTTTGGAATGATAAAGAGGGTGTATGATTATAAGAAAATTATTTGAATTTGAAAATGCTCATATTGTTAGATTTTGTTCTTCAAGTCGTTGTAAAAGTAGTATTCATGGACATTCTTACAAGGTTGAGGTTTTACTTGAAAGCAAGTATTTAGATAATGCGGGAATGGTTTATGACTTTGGGCTTTTAAAAACCCATATGCGTCAAATTATTGACAGCTTTGATCATGCTATTACACTTTTTAATCAAGATGATGAATCTTATTTAAATGAAATGAAAAAATACTCGCAGCGCTGGATAAGCTTGCCTGTTAATGTCAGTGCTGAAAATTTTTGCCGTGTATTTTTTATTTTAATCGATGCTTTATTAAAACAAACCAAGATGATAAATGGCGAACAAGGTGTAAATTTGCAAAGCATTATAGTACATGAAACAAGAACAGGCTATGCACAAGGGTTTAAAGAAGATGCTTATAGTCCTACTATGCCAAAAATCGCACTTGAAGATATAGAATTTTCACCTGCTATAAAAGCAGAATGGAATGATATAGAATTTTATGATAAGTTGAAAAATTTACACATTTTTACAAATCCTAAGGAGGTTTAATGGGTAAAAACTTAAGTATTTTAATAAGCTTATTTGCAGTTTTATTTTTAAACGCTTGTAGTGATGATAAAGAATTTAATCACAAAAACCAAAATACTACCGAAGAAATAGTACAAATTGAACAAAATGATGAAAAAACCGAATTTAGCGATACGAATTTGCCCTTACCGGTTGATGATGAGGCCAGTATCAGCGAAGACTATGATGTAAATCCAAGTGTTATTAATTCTTTATATAAACAAAAATGCGCTACTTGTCATGGAGAAAAAGGAGAAGTTAAAACCAAAAAAGGTATTGCAATTAAAAATTTAAGCAGTGAAAAATTTATTCAAAGACTTCAAAATTTAAAAGATGAAGCTCACAATTTTTTAACCCAAGAACAAAGAGAAAATTTAGCAAAATACATCAGTAAGGAAAAATAAATGGATAAAAGTTATGAATTTTTTCTAGCCCTACATCTTTATAGTCTTTATGCTAGTGGATTTTTAATGCTTTTTTATCTTGTTTTAACTCAAGGAAACTTTAAAACCGAATTTATATTTATCCGTAGAATTCGTTTATTTTTACCTATATACTATGTTTTTTTAGCCTTGATGCTTTTTACAGGTTCTTTGCTTTTAGCGATTAAACAATTTCAAACACATTTAAATCTTTGGCTCATGATTTTTTCTTGGATTTTTATTTTTGCTTTAGCTATTTTTCATTTTATACAATTTAAAAAAGCTCGTAGATTAAGACGCTATATAACTTTTAGACGCATTAGTTTTATGATTTTATTTTGTGAACTTGTCCTTTTAATCTTACCTTTTTTAACAGGTAAATATTTATAAATGCAATTTTTATACCACAAGCAAGCAGGGGAAGAAATTTTAAAACTTAAGGGCGAAGAATTTGCTCACTTGAAAGCAAGAAGAATTAAAGAAAATGAAATTTTATCTTTAAGAAATTTAGAGGATGATTTTATTTATGAATATAAAATTTCAAATTTAGATCGTAATTCTTGTTTGCTTTATTTTTTACATAAGCATTTTAAGTCTCATCCGCAAAGCGAACTTGATTTAGCCTTGGCGGTTATTGATACTAAAATTTTGGAAAAAACACTTCCTTTTTTAAATGAACTTGGAGTTAAAAAATTACACCTTGTTTTTACTGAATTTTCTCAAAGAAATTTTAAACTTGATTTTGAGAGATTAGAAAAAATCATCATTTCATCTTGTGAGCAGTGCGGAAGAAGTCACAAAATGCAAATTCAAAGCTATAAAAATATACAAGAATTTAGCAAGGTTTTTCCTGATGCTGTTTTGGTTGATTTTGAAGGTGAGGTAAAGGAATTTGATAAAACTCGACTTTATTTTATAGGTCCAGAGGGTGGATTTAGCCCCAAAGAAAAACAAATGTTTAAAGAAAAAATTTGCCTTAAAGTTCCTAATATTTTGAGAAGTCAAAGTGCTGCCATTGCAGTGGCTGCAAAAATATTGCTTTAATTTTACTTAAATTAATGTTTTTTTTATATTAAATTTAATATAATCACCGCTTATTGTTTTAATTTTAAGGAAAAAGCTATGAAAAAAGAAATTCATCCAGAATATGTAGAATGCAAAGTTAGCTGCGCTTGTGGCAATACTTTTGTTACTAAATCAAACAAAAGTGAGTTAAGAGTTGATATTTGTTCAAGCTGCCATCCTTTCTTCACAGGTAGCGAAAAAATCGTAGATGCAGCAGGTCGTGTAGAGAAATTTAAGAAAAAATACGCAATGCAATAATTATGCTTTATTTTATTCCTACACCCATAGGAAATTTAAGCGATATTTCTTTTCGTGCTTTAGAGCTTTTAAAGACTTGCGATATTTTTTTTTGTGAAGATACAAGGGTAAGCAAGTCTTTACTTTCTTTACTTTCTTCTAAATTTGAAATCGATTTTGGAGATAAAAAATTTATATCTTTTCACACCCACAATGAAAAAAAAGTTTTAGAAAATTTAGACTTGGAATTTTTTAATCAAGACATTGCTTTTTTGAGTGATGCGGGTATGCCAGGGATTAGTGATCCTGGGCAATTTTTAATTGATTTTGCTTTAGAAAATGATATCCAATTTGAAGTTTTACCCGGTGCTAATGCAGCTTTGGTGGCACTTGTAAGCTCGGCTTTGTGCGAAAAAGAATTTATTTTTATGGGTTTTTTAACCAATAAAGGCAAAGAACGCCAAAAAGATATCCAAAAAATACTCAATCATCCGTATCCTAGTGTTATTTACGAATCTCCTAAACGCATTTTGTCTTTAATAGAACAAATAGCTATTTTAGATAGTCAAAGAGAAGTTTTTGCGATTAAAGAAATTTCTAAAAAATTTGAAGCCAAATTTAAAGGCAAGGCTATAGATCTTTTTAATGAATTAAAACAGGTAAATTTAAAGGGTGAGTGGGTTGTTGTGTTGGCTAAAAATGATAAAGATAACATTAGTCATTCCTTGTGTGAAAATGATATTTTAGAGCTTGAAATACCTTTAAAAACAAAAAGCAAGCTTTTGGCAAAGATGAATGGAAAAAATCCAAAAGAAATTTATCAAAAACTGCTTTTAAGTCAAAGTTAGGTAAAATTTAGAATGATAGTTTATGGAAAACAGATATTTTTTTATATTTTAGAACGACATAAAGAGCTTATAAATGAGCTTTATTTAGCTAAAGAGTGCGACAAAGAAACTTTTAAAAAAATTGCTAGTTCAGGCTTTAAGATCAAAAAACTTGATTTTAAAACAGCCCAAGCTTATGCTAAAGGTGGAAATCATCAAGGTTTTTTACTAGATATTAAAGAGTATGAATTTAAAGATTTGCACACTCTTAAAAAGGGTGAATTTATAGCTATTCTTTATGGTATCAGTGATGTTGGAAATATAGGAGCTATCGTAAGAACAGCTTATGCTTTAGGAGTGGATGGACTTATTTTTATCGGCGAAAGACTCGCGATGGAAGGCGTTATCCGCACGAGCAGTGGAGCGGCGCTAGATCTTGAAATTGCTTTAAATAATGATATTTTTACCGTTTTAAATGAGCTTAAACAAGTAGGATTTAAGCTTTTTGCTAGTGCAAGTGGAGGTAAACAAATTCATCATTATAAAGTCGATAAGGGTAAAAAAGCTTTGATTTTAGGAAGTGAAGGTTTGGGATTAAGTGCTAAAATAATAAAAAAATGCGATGAATGTGTAGGCATAGAAATGAAAAATAATTTCGACAGCCTTAATGTCAGTGTAGCTTTTGCAATACTTTGTGATAGGATGATAAATGCTTAATTGGAAAAAAATTGAAGATTTAAATTTAAAAGAAGTTGCTGCTAGAACAAAAATCGAATTGGAATTTTTAGAAGCTTTAGTTAAAAAGGATTTTGCCACCTTAAATCGTTTTAATGTCCGTGGTTTCGTAAAAATTTTAAGTCGTGAATACGAACTTGATTTTACGGATTTTAATGAAGAATTTGAAACCTATCTCAATGAAAATAATCTTAACGATACAACCACCAAGCCTAAGATGATAACCCCTAAATTAGATGCTTATAGCCAAAAGTCAACTAGTTTTGTATCTTTTATAATTATAGTTATAATTATAGCACTTATAGGTTTTGGGATTTATTATTTTGATTATATTAAATCTTTTTTTCAAAAGGATCAAAACAACTCAAGTGCGGCCGTTGTAGATATTATCGGAAAAGCACAATCTAATCTAAAAGCTTTAGAAAATAATGTAGTTGTGATTGACAATCAAGCTGAAGAAAATGAAACAGAAGCCAATTTAACTCAAATACAAAATACAGAACTTAACAATACAAAAGAAGAAATAAAACAAATTTCTACCACACCAAATAATACAAATGCCAATGAAGAAAATTTAAGCACAAATGATTCTTTAGCAACAACAAATCAAGAAGTTGCAGAAGTCTCAAAAGCTCTCAATAAAGAAGCTCATTTTAAAGCTTCGGGTAAAATTTGGATAGGTTTGATTGATTTATCAAATTATAGAAAAACTAGTCTTGTAAAAGAAAATGATTTTAATCTTTCTTTAGAAGTAAATCGTTTGGTTTTAACAGGAGCTGCGGCTTTAAGTGTTTTTGATGAAAATGGAAAAGAACAAAAATTTCCTGCAGGAAATTCAAAGCGCTTTTTGATTAAAGATGGAAAAATTACAAGTATTTCGGCGGCTGAATTTATGAAGTTAAATAAAGGTAAAGAATGGTAAAAAAAATCTTTATTTTTTTATTTTTAGCTAATTCTGTTTTTGCTGTTTCTAGTTTAGAGCTAGTGAAAAATTTAGTTGCTAATCCTTCTAAAGATTCTCAATTGCGTCTTTTGTTTCCTAGCTCCAGCTATATGGATAATAAAGGCAATCCAGACATAGCTAAAATTTCAAGAATTTTAAAAACCAATTCTTTAATCAACCTAACTCTACCAGAGCCTCGAACTTTAAAGCTTAATTTTAAAGCTAAAGCAGATTCTGTTGTATTTTTTAAGATTTTAACTGACGCACTTACAAATCTTGGATATATATATTTTATTCCTACGGATATGATTTTACGCGATGGCAATATAGACTATACCATACAAGTAGAATCTCAATACATTTTAGATCCAGGTGCCTTATACGCTCTTTTAAAAGATAATTCAGTTTATATAGACAATATCAAGCGCATAGGTACTTATGACTATGAGTATGATTTAAATTTTGAAAATGCTCAGCTTAATACTAATATTGATTTAAAACTTAATTCCACACAAGCTTTAGAAAGACCGCTTAAAGATTATGTATTTACTCTTCAAGGGGCTTCAAATTTGATGATTGATGCTCATGATGCTGATTTTTGGTTTCCTAAAGTGTTATTTTTAGATAAAAATTTAAATCTTATTAAAGCAGTCAAGAGTCAAGCTCAAAATAATCATTTTTCAGAGCTTATTCCAAGCGGTGCAGTTTATGCAATTGTAAGTGATATGTATAGTTTAGACAATATCCGAAGAGGTTTAAAAATCACCCTAAAAAAATAAAAAGGAAGAGAAATGTTTGATGAAATTCGTTTCAATACCATAGAAAGGCTTCCAAATTATGTTTTTGCAGAAGTAAATGCGATCAAAATGGCAGCAAGGCGTGCTGGAAAGGATATCATCGATTTTTCTATGGGAAATCCCGATGGTAAAACCCCTCAACATATCATTGATAAACTTTGTGAAAGCGCCAATAAAGACAAAACTTCGGGGTATTCTACCTCTATGGGGATTTATAAACTTCGCCTAGCTATTTGCAATTGGTATAAAAGAAAATACGGAGTAAATTTAGATCCTGAAAGTGAAGTAGTAGCGACTATGGGCTCTAAAGAGGGTTTTGTCAATTTAGCAAGAGCGATTATCAATCCAGGAGATGTGGCTATAGTGCCAGCTCCAGCTTATCCTATCCATACTCAAGCTTTTATCATAGCAGGAGGAAATGTAGCTAAAATGCCTCTTAAATATAATGAAAAATTTGAGCTTGATGAAAACAAATTCTTTGAAGATTTGGATAAAACCCTGCATGAAAGCATTCCGCGTCCAAAATATGTAGTGGTTAATTTTCCACACAATCCAACAACGGTAACTTGTGAAAAAAGTTTTTATGAAAGATTGGTTGCAACTGCAAAAAAAGAGCGATTTTATATTATTTCTGATATCGCTTATGCGGATTTAACTTATGATGATTATAAAACCCCTTCTATTTTAGAAGTAGAGGGCGCAAAAGATGTTGCTGTAGAAACCTACACTCTTTCAAAATCTTACAATATGGCAGGTTGGCGTGTGGGATTTACAGTTGGAAATAAACGCTTAGTAGCTGCTCTTAAAAAGATAAAATCATGGTTTGATTATGGTATGTATACCCCTATACAAGTAGCTGCTACTATAGCTTTAGATGGGGATCAAAGTTGTGTAGATGAAATTCGTGCTACTTATGATAAAAGAATGCATATCTTGCTAGAAGCATTTGAAAATGCGGGTTGGAAACTTCACAAACCAAGAGCTAGTATGTTTGTTTGGGCAAAACTGCCTGAAAGTAAAATGTATTTAAAAAGCTTGGAATTTTCTAAACAACTTTTGCAGCACGCAGAAGTAGCTGTGAGTCCAGGTATTGGTTTTGGTGAAGCTGGAGATGAGTATGTAAGAATTGCTTTAATAGAAAATGAAAACCGCATTCGTCAAGCTGCACGCAATATTAAAAAATACTTGAAAGAAGAATAAAATGAAGGTTGCTATTTTAGGATATGGGGTTGTAGGGAGTGCTGTTGCTCGTGTTTTAATTCAAAATAAAGAAATCATTCGTGCAAGATGCGGACAAGATATCATTCCTGTTGTTGCTCTTGCTAAAAGCCAAAAAGAAAATGCCCTGATTCCTATCGTTACAAATGTAGATGAAATTTTGCAACGAGATGATATAGATGTTTTTGTGGAATTAATGGGTGGGGTTGAAACACCTTTTAAAATTATCAGTGAAATTCTTAAAAAAAATAAGCCTGTAGTCACTGCAAACAAAGCTATGCTTGCTTATCATCGCTATGAGCTTGAAGAGTTAGCTAAAAATACAACTTTTGGCTATGAAGCAAGTGTTGCGGGCGGAATTCCTATTATCAAAGCTTTAAAAGAAGGACTAAGCGCAAATAATATCTTGAGTATTGAAGGTATACTCAATGGCACGAGCAATTATATTTTAAGCGCTATGAATAGCAAGGGTTTAAATTTTGATGATGTGCTAAAAAAAGCGCAAGAACTTGGTTATGCAGAAGCAGATCCGACCTTTGATATAGAAGGGCAAGATGCTGCGCACAAGCTTTTGATTTTAGCAAGCATTGCTTATGGTTTACGCGCTAAACCTGAAGATATTTTAATCGAAGGTATCAGTAAAATTTCTGCTGAAGATATGTATTTTGCAAAAGAATTTGACTTTACTATCAAGCTTTTAGGCATAGCTAAAGCCCAAAATTCCATAGTAGAATTAAGAGTGCATCCTACTATGATCAGTAAAGATAAAATGATAGCAAAAGTCGATGGGGTGATGAATGCTATTAGCATAGTCAGTGATATACTTGGCGAAAGTCTTTATTATGGAGCAGGTGCAGGAGGAAATGCTACAGCAAGTGCTGTTATCGCTGATCTTATGGATATAGCAAGAAATGAACCCAAGGGTCCTATGATGGGCTTTGAAAATAATTTAAATTTTAAACTTTTAAATAGAGATGAAATTTATACAAAATATTATTTAAGATTAAAAGTAGAAGATAAAACAGGAGTTTTATCTAAAATTACTCAATTTATGAGCGAAAATAATATTTCGATAGACAGCTTTTTGCAAAAACCAAAACAGGGTGAAACTTACAGCACTTTATTTTTTACCACTCATCATACCTTTGAAAAAAGTATTCAAAATTTACTTTCTATCTTGGAAAAACAAGATTTTATCAAGGCTAAGCCTTTTATGATGCGCATAGAAGAATAATGGGATTTGCATCATATCTTAGTGGAATTTTAGGCGAAGATAAGGCTTGCGAATTTTTAAAAAAACAAAAATTTGAAATTTTAAAGCGTAATTTTCGTTCAAAATTTGGCGAGATTGATATCATTGCGAAAAAAGATGGAATTTTACATTTTATCGAGGTTAAATTTACTCAAAATAATTATGAAGTTTCTGAACGCTTAAATGTTAAAAAATATGAAAAAATTTTAAAAACTATAGAATTTTATGAATTAAAACATGGGATTTTAGATGATTTTCAAATGGATCTTATCTGTATTAGTGATGATATGATACAATTTTTTGAAAATATCAGTTTTTAAGCTAATATTTAAAAAAATAAAATACAATTACAAAAATTAGTGAAAGGAAAAATTATGGGAAAATATATCGAATTAACAAGTGATAATTTTGCACAAGCAAAAGAAGGTGTTGCTTTAGTTGATTTTTGGGCTCCATGGTGTGGACCTTGCAGAATGCTTGCTCCAGTAATTGATGAACTTGCGAATGACTTTGACGGTAAAGCAAAAATTTGTAAAGTAAATACAGATGAGCAAGGCGATTTAGCAGCTGAATTTGGCGTTCGCTCTATCCCTACTCTTATCTTCTTTAAAAATGGTGAAGTGGTAGATCAATTAGTTGGTGCTCAATCAAAACAAGCAATCAGCGATAAATTAAATTCTTTACTATAAAAATCTTCAAGGCTAGTTTTACTAGCCTTTTATTCAAAAATTTCAAATTTATACTAAATAATAATTTTTATTAACTACTATTAAGAATAATTTGTATATCATTATTAATAAAATTCAAATTACAAAGGAAAAAGAATGTTAGATGTAGCAATTATAGGTGGAGGTCCTGCTGGACTTAGTGCTGGACTTTACACAACTAGGGGTGGTCTTAAAAATGTAGTAATGTTTGAAAAAGGGATGCCAGGAGGGCAAATTACTTCTAGTTCGGAAATTGAAAATTATCCAGGTGTTGCACAAGTTATGGATGGAATTTCTTTTATGGCACCTTGGAGTGAGCAATGTATGCGTTTTGGCTTAAAGCATGAAATGGTAGGTGTAGAACAAATTTCAAAAAATGAAGATGGAAGTTTTACCATTAGACTAGAGGGCGGTAAAACAGAACTTGCAAAAGCAGTGATAGTTTGCACTGGTTCTGCTCCAAAAAGAGCAGGTTTTAAAGGTGAGGATGAATTTTTTGGCAAGGGTGTAAGCACTTGTGCAACTTGTGATGGTTTTTTCTATAAAAATAAAGAAGTAGCGGTTTTAGGTGGTGGTGATACTGCTTTAGAAGAAGCATTATATCTAGCCAATATTTGCTCTAAAGTTTATCTAATCCACCGTAGGGACGAATTTAGAGCTGCGCCTTCTACAGTAGAAAAAGTGAAGAAAAATGAAAAAATCGAACTTATCACTAGTGCAAGCATAGATGAAGTATATGGTGATAAAATGGGTGTTACAGGCGTGAAAGTAAAATTAAAAGATGGTAGCATTAGAGATTTAAATGTGCCAGGAATTTTCACCTTTGTGGGACTTAATGTAAGAAATGAAATTTTAAAACAAGACGATGGTAAGTTTTTATGCAATATGGAAGAAGGCGGGCAAGTAAGTGTCAATCTTAAAATGCAAACTAATGTTCCTGGGCTTTTTGCAGCAGGAGATCTTAGAAAAGATGCTCCAAAACAAGTTATTTGTGCCGCAGGCGATGGAGCCGTAGCAGCGCTTAGTGCTATGGCTTATATAGAAAGCTTGCATTAATCTAGGAATTTGTCCTAGATTTTTTAAGACTTAAAACAATCTAAATAAAGAAGAACTTATAATTTTGATCTTATTTAATCTTTGGGATAAAAGAGATATTATTATAAGTTCTTTAGATCTTTAATTAAGCTCCTATAACTCCACCATCAAGTTTTCTTATCATTACTATACTTGATCTTGGTGTTTTTCCATAAGGAAAAGTACTACCCTTAAGTCCTTCTCCTGGATGTTGTATACCTACAAACATAGTAGTATAATCCTCATCAAAAGCAATTCCTGTTATCTCACAAGCTATAGGCCCTGTTAAAAAGCGTTTGATTTCACCTGTTTTTGGATTGGCCGCTAGCATACAATTATTTCCCATTCCCGCATATTCGCCTTTATTAGAATAAGAACCATCTGTTTGTATCCAAAGTCTTCCATCTCTATCAAATTTAAGTCCATCAGGAGAATTAAATTTATTTTCACTAGTGATATTATTTGACCCTTTGTTTAAACCTTTTTGATTATCAGGATTGCCCACAAGAGTAAAAATTTCCCAAGTAAATTCATCATCCTTGTGTGAATTTTTTGGTATCCATTTTAAAATTTGCCCATAAAGATTTTTTGTTCTAGGATTAGCTGCATTAGCTTGTGTACGGTTTTTGTTATTGGTTAAAGTAGCAAAAACTTCCCTAGAGCCACTTTCTTTATGGCTTGCTATCCACTCGCATCTATCCATAGGAGTTGCACCCACTACACTTGCAGCAAGGCGGGTATTGATAAGTATATCAGCTTGTGATTTAAATCCTTTACTTTCATCTAAGCCGTTTTTACCATACTCTAAAGCTATCCATTTTCCACTGCCTCTAAAATCCCCTACATTGCCATTAAATTGGCCTACATACAAAGTTCCTTCATCTAAAATTTTACTTGTATCTCCACCTTTTACATATTTGTGCTTGCTAACAAATTTATAAATAAACTCATCGATTTCATCATCGCCCATATAAACGATAACCAAACCATCTTTTTCTACTATAAATTCTGCGTTTTCATGTTTAAAGCGACCTAAGGCTGTTCTTTTAATTGGAGTGCTTTTTGCATCAAAAGGATTGATTTCTACTATCCAACCAAAACGATTTGCTTCATCTAAATTTTTAGCTAGATCAAATCTTTCGTCAAATTTTTCCCAGCCGTATTCGCTTTTTGTTTTAAAGCCATATCGCTTAAAATTTTCATCAAATTTTAAATTTTCATCAGAACTTCCAAAATAATCATCAAAATTTTCTTCACAGCTAATATAAGTTCCCCAAGGAGTTTGGCCATTTGCACAGTTTGCAAAAGTTCCATAAGCAAATTTTTTATCTTTTAAAACTTCTTTTTTAGCTGCTCCGCTTACTTCCATTTTAGTATTTGCATCAATTCTACGATTGTATTTAGAATCCAAAACTACAGCCCATTCATTACCCTTTTTTTGAATTTCTAATACACTTACACCCACACTGGCTTGCTCATATAAAACATCTTCTTTGCTTAAATTTTTACCATGATGATTAAACATGATTTCAGGATTAATGTATTCATTATTTATGGCTAAAATTCCTCTATTTTTTGAAAGTGAAAAAAAACTCATACCATCATTATTATCTCCAAAAACAAAGCGAGTATTATTCACTGCATTCATATCGATATTTTTACTTTCATCATAGGCTTTTGCTTTGCTAAAAAGTGGATCTCCCCACGATATCAAAACTTTAGCCTCGTAGCCCTCAGGCACTATGACTTCATCTTTTGTACTTGCACTTACAGCTTTAAAACCTAACAACTCTTTATCCTTAAGTATCGCAGCACTTAAATTTGAACCTCCAAAAAAAGCCACCATAGAACCTAAAGCTGAACCTTTTAAAAATACTCTTCTTTGCATTTGTTTTCTACTCCGTATTGAAATTAAAACAATGAAAGTATAGAAATGTTTGGAAACTTTTTAGAAACTTTCAAATAAGTAAGATAAGAAATATATAAGAAGAATTTGTAAATAAATTTCATCAACACCCAACCTATCTAGGTATTGGTGAATAACGAATTAAAGATATTAATGAA
>NZ_AINS01000045.1 GCF_000254135.1 Campylobacter coli LMG 9860 | reverse complement strand
TAAAGCTCTAAAATAAGGACGCCAAATGAGAAAAGATAAAAGAATAGCAATAAGATTATCTGAAGATGAGTATAAACATATAATGCAAAAAGCGCAAAATCACGGCTTAACGATTTCAAGATATTTGCGTGATTTATCGATGAATTATCCTATTACTTGTATAGTAGATCAAAAAGTCGCACATAATGTTTTAAACATTGCTGGAGATATAGGAAGATTGGGCGGACTTTTTAAACATTGGTTGGTTAGAAACGAAGATAATAAAGTCAATTTTTCAAACAAAAGAACTTATAATGATATTGATGAGATTGTAGATCAAATTTTAGATTTACAAATACTTTTAAAAGAACAAGCCAAAAGGATAATACAAAATGATAATCAAAAAGATTCCAAGCAAAAAGCAGAATAAATCAAGTTTTAAAAATTTATCAAACTATATTTTAGACAAAGACAATAATAATGCAAAAGTATTGGTTGATTATATGCTTGATAAAAACAATGAAATGGATAAAGTGGAAGGTTATCATTTTACAAATTGTTCTTTTGATAACGATGAAGATAATATTAATGAGATTATCAATACTCAAAAGCTTAATACCACAACAAAACAAGATAAAACTTTGCATTTAGTAGTTTCTTTTCAAGAAGATGAAAACCCTACTTTAGAAATTTTACAAGTAATTGAAGAAGAAATCGCAAAGTCTTTAGGAATGGAAGATCATCAAAGATTAAGCGTGGTTCATTCCAACACAAATAATCTTCACATACATATTGCAATTAATAAAGTTAATCCGCATACACTAAAAGTTATTAATCCTTACAATGATGTTAGAATTTTACAAGAAACAGCGATGAAACTTGAAAAGAAATATAATTTGAAGTTAGACAATCATATTTCACAAAAAGATAAGCAAAGTAATAAATATAATATCCACACTATGAATTGTAATTTTGAAACCTGGGTAAAAGAAAAGCTTTCTAAACAAGTAGATCTTATGTTAAAAGATGAAAAAACTACTTTTAAAGATATTAAACAATTTTTAGCTGAATATGATCTTGAATTTAGAGAAAGAAGAAAAGGTTTTGTTATTGCTTCTAAAAGTGAAAAATTATTTTGTAAGGCAAGTAGTATTCACAGGGGGTTGTCTAAACAAGCTTTAGAGAAAAGATTTAAAGAATTAGATTTAAAACAAGAAAAAGAAAATACGCAAAATATTAAAGAAGAAAAACACGAAATAAAAGAACAATATCAGCGACCAAATAAAGAAACTTCTAAAACATTATGGGAAAAGTATTTAAGAATTGAAAATGAGAAAAAAGCAGAGCTTGACAAAGAACTTAGAATGTTAAAGCTTAGGCGAAATGAATTTAAAACTTCAATACCATCAATGAAATTTAATAAAAATACCTTTGCACATGTTAAAAACCAAAGAATGATTTTTAAAAATAAACAAAAAGAGCTTTATCAAAAATATAAAAGAGTGTCTTATAGAGATTTTTTAATTAGTGAATCCTTATCAGGAAACGAAGAGGCTACAAGGGCTTTGCGAAGAACTAAAACGAAAATCAATGAAAATGAAAATACTCTATCATCAACCCAGGAAAAACCTAAAATATTTGAAAATGTAGATTATATAACAAAAGAAGGTTATGCTGTATATAAAAGTGGTTTTAATAAAGCCATAGACAAAGGAGAAATGCTAAAAGTATCTCTTATCAATGATAAAGATGATAAAGAATTTCTTTTAAATTCTTTGCTTATGGCAATTGATAGATTCGGAAATCATCTTAATATTACAGGAGATGATAAATTTAAAAGAAATATTTTAGAAGTCGCAAATGATTATAATTTAAATGTAAGTTTTTCAGATCAGAGAATGCAAAAGATACAAGAAGAAAACAATAACAAGCGTCAAGAAATGAAAACTAGAAAGGTTTTAAAAAATATTATTGAATTAAAAATCAAACTCACAGAACAGGATAAAGATATAGATGAAAATATTAAAGAAAAAGAATTGAAAGCTTTAAAATTTTCACTTAAAAAAATATCAAACTCTACACCTTCAATATTTAAAGGCGAGCTGAAAAAATTAGGCTTTAGCTATAAAGAAATAGATTCCATGGATACTGAAAGTGTTTGTATTGAAATTGACGGCTTTATTGTAAATTCTGCCAATAAAGAAGGACTTATCGCAATGAATGAAGAAATTAAACAAACCTTGATCGATGATGAAGAGATAAAAAGGTTTGAAAAATTTGAACATTTATTTTTAAATACTAATAAAATAACAGATATTGCCAAGGGATTTTATACAAATAGAAAAATTGATGCTGATGAGTATATAAAAAGATTTTCAATGCAAGAAAGCAAAATTAATAAGGTGGCAAACGCTATTTCTATGTTAAGCGATAAGAATATTGACATAATGGAAAAGTATGCAAAAAAACTTGAAAAAGATTTAAAATATCAATACTTGAAAAAGGTGGAAGTAATTGAAAATAATGATATTAATTTGAATAATTTTTAATATCACAATATTATTATTGTGATATTATTATAATATTAATTTAATATATATTTTGAGTA
>NZ_AINS01000046.1 GCF_000254135.1 Campylobacter coli LMG 9860 | reverse complement strand
ATAAGCCTTGACTATTATTATACATAGTAGTATAATAATTACTAGAATTTTGTTAATCAAGGTTTCTCACCTTCTTTCTAAGGCAAGTTTTGATTAACCAAAGGCTGGAACCCTTTGGTTAATCAGCCTTAACTGCAATTATACTAACTTATTTCAAAATTACAAATGAAAAAATCTTTATTTGGCGTAAAAAAAGCCACTTCAACAATAATTGCAACTTTAATTATAGGAACTAATAATGCCTTTGCAGGTGGTATTCCTGTAATTGATCTTAGCGCTATTGCCAATCAAGTAAAAGATTATGCAATGCAACTTCAACAATACGAGCAAATGTATTCTCAATTGCAACAGCAAATACAAATGGTGCAAATGCAAAAACAGAATTTAGAAAGATTAACTAAAGAAGATTGGGATAACTTAGGAACGGTTCTTTATCAAACCCGAAATGTAATGAACAAAGTAAATGGAATTTCTTATGATATAGGTAATGTTTCGCGCAAATTTGAAGATACTTACAAAAATTTTGAAGGTTATAGTAATGATCTTGAAAACGCAACAAATGAAAGCGAGAGAAATAAAATTTATTCTGATAGATACAAGCAAATTGCGGAAACAAACCAAAATACATTTAACGGAACATTGCAACAACTCGAGCTTCGATATCAAGACTTAGAAAGTGAAGATGCGCTTATCGCAAAACTTAAGCAAAATTCACAAAATTCTAATGGAAATTTGCAGGCTGTGCAAGCCACCAATGATCTTTTAGCTTATCAGATTGATGAGATAAGAAAACTAAGATCGGTCATTATGGATCAAAGCAATATGCTTACTAATTATTTAGCGTCGCAAAATAACAAGCAAATTTTAGAACAAGCAAAAATGGAAAAACTTTTTCAAAGAAATAAAAACAATAATTTTTATCAATCAAATTCTGATGCTTTTAAATGGAAATAAAATGATGTTAAAATATTTTGTTTCTATATTAAATCAAGGAGAAAAACAATGAAACATTTTATTTTTAGCGGATTAATTGGTTTAGGTGCTTTGGCTTTTTTAGCAGGTTGTGGCGATGAGGCAAAAACAAGCGATTATTATAAAGC
>NZ_AINS01000047.1 GCF_000254135.1 Campylobacter coli LMG 9860 | reverse complement strand
TATTAGAAAATAATGAATTTTTATAATAATAAAAAAAATATTAAAATATTAAGAGAAAGATATAATTTTAGCTTCAAAGATTATGTTGATATTGCAAAATATATTAAACAAGATAAAACAATAGAAAAATATAGAAAATATAAAAAACTTTTTAATTATTCTCTTATATTTTCAAGTATAATTATTATGGTGTTTATAAGTATTTTATTACTAGGATAACAATATGATTAATTTTTTAGATCTACGCAAAATTAATACAAGATTTGAAAATGAAATAAAAGATAAAATAAATGAAGTTATTAATAGTGGTTGGTATATATTAGGCGAGCAAAATAAAATTTTTGAAGAGAATTTCTCTGCATATTGCGGCGTGAAGGGTTGTGTCGGTGTTGCAAATGGACTTGATGCTTTAAGACTTATTATCAAAGCTTATGGATTTGGCAATGAGGATGAAATTATAGTTCCTGCAAATACCTATATTGCTTCTGTTTTAGCGATAACCGATAATGGTTGCAAGCCTATTTTTGTAGAGCCTGATATAAATACTTATAATATAAACCCTGATTTGATTGAGGAAAAAATCACTTCTAAAACAAAGGCTATTATGGTGGTGCATCTTTATGGCTTAGCAACAGATATGTCTAAAATACAAAAAATAGCCAAAAAATATAATCTTAAAATCATAGAAGATTGCGCTCAAGCACATGGGGCGGTGTATGATAAAAAAAGAGTTGGAAATTTAGGTGATGCGGCAGCTTTTTCATTTTATCCTGGTAAAAATTTAGGTGCACTAGGAGATGGTGGATGTGTAGTGAGTAATGATGAAAAACTTATTTTAAAAATTAGAGCTTTAGCAAATTATGGTTCTCATAAAAAATATGAAAATCTTTATACAGGTTTAAATTCAAGACTTGATGAAATTCAAGCAGGAATTTTAGATATCAAATTAAAATATTTAGATGAGGACAATCGAAAAAGAAGAAAGATTGCTAAATATTATTTAGAAAATATAAAACATAAAGATATAATTTTGCCTTTTTATGAAGAAGAAGAAAATCATGTTTGGCATCTTTTTGTTATTCGTACCAAAAATCGCAATGATTTACAAGAGTATTTGATGAAAAATGGGGTGCAAACTTTAATTCATTATCCCATACCGCCACATAAACAAGAGTGTTATAAAGAATACAATCATTTAAATTTCCCAATAACAGAGCAGATTCATGTTGAAGTTTTATCTTTGCCAATTTCACCCGTAATGACGCAAGATGAAATTAGCGAAACAGCAAAAATTATAAATAGTTGGAAAAAATTATAGTTTTATCATTTTTTATTTATAAATTTATAATAGATATATTTGATATATAATTGTATTTTGTATATCAAATTTTTATTTTTAGAATTTTTGATTTCCTCTTTGATGATTTTATAATATTTACTATTTTTTCTTTTGAAGCTTAATTTTTGTTTAATTTTAATTGGGATAAAATTAAACAAAGCGTCAAACCACTCATAAGATCGTATTATTTTGTAGTTATTCGAGTGATTTCTTGTGCACCATAAATACATAATTTGATCATCGTCAACCATTCCAAAAGATAAAAAAGCATTTAAGGCATTTTTCATATGTTCTTTGAAAATATACCAATTTTTACTTTTAGTAAAAATCAGCCCCCCCATTATAAAAGGTTCCATATTGAAATATACATTAGCAATATTTTTATATTCCTCTTCCTTAACGGAAAAAAAGTTAATTTTTTCTTCATTGATAATTTCTTGTTTTTCTAGTAAAAAATTAAATTGTGCTCTGTTTGTGAAAAATTCATCTCCATGATTAAATCCGAAATCAAGCCACATTACATTTTCGCCGGTTAAATTTCTTTCTATGGCATCAACAACAAAAAAAGGTTTTAAATACATTAAATAGCAATATAATGGATTGTTGCACTCGATATTTCTTGGATTTTTTCTATTTAGAGTTTGATCATATTTGTTGAAAGTGTCTTTGATTTTTTCAAGGCTTTGCTCATCAAATTCTTTCAAATCTTTTGTAATGATGATGGTTTTATCTTCTAGATTGTGTTTTTTTCTAATCTCTAAAATAGATTCTTTCATATCATCCGTAGTATAAATGATTACTTTGTTTTTTAAACCCGCCCAAAAATCAAAATAAGACAAGTATTGTTCATTGCTTCTTGTGGTTCTACCTACATTATAAAAAGCAGTAACGATGGTTAACTCTTCCATTTATATAAACCTTAATATTTTTTATGATATGATATCATAATAATATCATTTGATATCATATCAATAACAAATTAATTAAGTACTAAAATAAAAGTATAAAACATTGATTTTTAAGGTAGAATAATTTATGATCGATAATATCAAAATTCAAAATTATAAACTTATAAAAGAATTAGAAATTGATAAATTTAAAAATATCAATATATTTACAGGTGAAAATAATTGTGGTAAATCAAGTATTTTAGAAGCTATTTATTTGCTTTTATCACAAGATTACATAAAAAATTTCATTTATAGTTATGATGTATTTAGAAATTTTCCATTAAATAAAAAAAATATTCAATTTGTATTTAATAATTTTGATTTAAATAAAAAGATAAATATATTTACAAGACTAAATAAAGACATCTTGTTGTCCTTAAAAATATCCTTGATGCAATCATCTATTGTTTCAATATCAGATAATTTAAATGAAAATAAAGATATAACAATACATTTTAATCATAAATGTCAAAAAAACGAGCAAGAAAATATTTTAACAATAAGAGAAATTAAAAATATAGAGGAAAAAACAGGAGTTGTTGAAAGACAATATCAAGCTAAAGAATATGTCAATAAAAGCAACGCTATTTATTTTCCAGTTAATATATTTTCTTTTGAGTCTATTTATTTTTTAAGAAATATCCGTATGGCTAATAAAGAAGAAAAATTAGTTAAATATTTACAGATTTTTGATGAAAATATAAAAGATGTAGAAGAAATCAATGGAGAAATTCTCATAAAAAGTTTAGATTTTAATCAAAAAGTTCCACTTAAAATATTTGGTTATGGTTTTATAAAATTTTTTAATTACATATGTGCTTTAGTTTCTAATGAAGCAAATTATATTCTTATAGATGAAATAGAAAATGGTTTGCATTATAAAACGACCAAGAAACTTATAGAATCTTTGATAGAACTTAGTAGAAAGAATAATATTCAAATGTTTATATCTACTCATAGTTTAGAGTTTTTATCCAGTGTTGAAAAAGTGGCAAATGAAAAAGAATTTAAAGATTTAGGTGTATTTAATATATATAGATATAAAGAAAATGTTTATTGCAAGCACTATCAATCGGAACAATTAAAAGATTTGCTAAATAATGGCATAGAGCTTAGAAGGTAAAACAAGTGATTAAAATTTATGTAGAAGGAAAAAGTGATAAAATTTTTTTGGATTTATTATGTAAAAATCTTAAAATAGATGAATTTGAAACCATCCCAATAGGAGGCAATAATCTCTCTTCTTCTGATTTAAAATCAATTAAAGAAGATATAAGTGATATGAGAATCGAAAAGATTTGTATAATTTTTGATGCGGATGATGATTATCAAAAAACTAAAGAAAATTTGCAACAACAATTAAAAAATTTACAAAATGAAAAAATAAAAATATTTTTATTTCCAAACAATAAAGACAATAAAGAAATTGAAATTTTATTAACAAAAATAGCAAAATATCCTCATTTTATCACTTGTTTTAAAGAATATAGTAAGTGTCTTAAGGATAAAGGGACAATCTTGAATGAAAAAGAATTGAATAAAAATCTCATATATGCTTACAATCAAGCTTGCGGAAGTGGAACAAAAGAGATATGTTTAGATCATTATGATTTAGATCATGAATACATAAAACCTTTGATTGATTTTTTGAAAGCATAACAAAAAAAGGTTTAAAACTATGAATTTATATAACAATACAACATATAAGTTGAGCAATCTAATCCCTATAAAACCTTTAAGAAGAAAATTAAGAGCTCATATAGCTTACAAAATAGAGCATCCAAAAGTAAGTAAATATTTAAATGAAAATTATATACAACCCTTTTTAAAAGGTGAAATTGCTCCATTTATTTTTAAAAAAAAGCAAGATTTTAAAGATGATAAAATCATATGGCAACTATGGTTTCAAGGTGAAGAAAATGCAAGTGATATGATAAGACAATGTTTTAAATCAGTGCAAAGACAAATGGGAGATGAATATAAGATTATTATTTTAAACGAAGAAAATATAAAAGATTATTTAGATTTCCCAGATTTTGTATTAGAAAAAATCAAACAAAAAACTTTTGGAGAAAAAACTATAGTATTTTTTTCTGATCTTTTAAGAGTGTCTTTGCTAGCAACTTACGGTGGAATTTGGTGTGATGCGAGCATATTTTTAAGTGATAAAATTCCACTAAATTTAAGAGCAAGGGAATTTTTTGCTTTTGAAAGGGCAAGAAATAGACCTAGTAGAGAAAAATTAAAAAGAATTATAAAAAGTCCATATTTTTCTTATGGTTATTTTAATTGGAATGAAGATTTTATGGTTAAAATGCTTAGTAGTTTTATAATTGCTAAGAGCAATTCCCATTTTATTTCAGCATTGCGAGATATTTTAATAAATTATTGGCAAAAAGAAAAAAATATAACCAATCATTATTATTTTGTATTGCATGTTATATTCGAGCTTTTAAAAAAGTATGGTTATTCAAACAATACTTATAAAAATATGAGTGATATAGAATGCCATTTATTGCAATTTTATGCCAAAAATAAATTTGATAGTAAGCTTTGGCAAGAGATTCAACAACAAAGTTTTTTACACAAGCTTACGCATTTTAGGACTATTAAAAAAGATTCCATGATAGATAAAATTATTATACAAGGAATTAACTAAAGATATTTTTTATTTTCTGAAGGATTTTCCAAGCATCGTAGGGTAAAATATTTTTTACAAAGGGCTTGATTTTATCCAGTTCATTTTTAAGATTTAAAGGATCTTTATTAACTTTTTTAAATTTTAATGCTTTTTTGGCATAAAACGGTAGAAAGATTTCTTTTATAGCCTTGCTGTTTTCATTTTCTTTTTTACCTTGAAAAAAGTCTATAAGTTTTAAAACAGTAATTACCCTACTTGCTAGTCTTAAATATTCTTTAGCTGACTTCGCATCTTCATCAAAAGCTTCATAAATATTTTTAAAATAATGAGAAATGTTAGCCTTTGTTACTTTTTTATCATGGTTTGAAATACTATTTGATCTAAGTAAGCATTTATAAAGTCTTTTTGGTAGAACATAAATCTTATTGGCGCTTGCAAAAAGAATCATACCAAAATGTATATCTTCATTGATGATATAATTTACAAATTTAAGTTTAATTTTCTTTAAAAAATTAAAATCAATCATCCCACCCCAACTAAAAGAAATATCTCTTGACCCAACCTCTAAAGCTCTTTTAGCATAATCTTTTGGGTTTATAATGCATTCTTCTTTATAGGAGAAAATTTGCATTCTTGTTTTTTGTCCTTTATCTTCAATACCTTTTTCATAAACACACAGATGATCAAACCACAATACATCAACGTCTTGCATTCGTTTGACACATTCTTCAATGCAGTTTAATTCCCAAGAATTATCAGAATCTAAGAAAATTAAATAATCAATATCAGGAGCTTCTAGATTTTTTTCTATAAAAGTATTTTTATTTTTGTAAATTTTATAAACATTTTGCGGATTTTCATTTGCAACGGTAAAGGTGTAAAAACCATCAATTTCATTTGAAAAATGAGTTTCATACTCTTTGTAAAAGAATTCTATCCCTGTGTTTCTAGCTGAACTTAGTCCCCCATTTTCTTTATCAAATAAAGTAATTCTTTTGTCTTTTAAGGCATATTCCTTAGCTATATTCAATGAATTCTCATCGGTGCTACCATCATTTACAAGTATAATTTCTAAATTAACATAAGTTTGATTGATGACGCTTTCTAAGCATTCTCTTAAGTATTTTTCTACATTATAGATAGGGATTACTATGCCTACAGTTTTCATATTATCTCCAAGTCGCTTTTTTATTTTTTATAGTATCTAGATAAATTTGATGATTGCTTTCTAGCATATTTTTGCTATTTTCTTCGTGATATATATGATAAGCTAAAGCATTAAACTTAAGGCGTCTAAATAAGCCATTATTAAATAAAAATCTAGCTACAAATTCACTATCTTCTCTACCCCAACCAACAAATTTTTCATTAAATCCTTCAATGGCTTCAAAATCACTTTTATAAAAGCTCATATTACATCCTCTTATGCCTTTAATAAGTTGTGTTTTTTTAAAAATTTTCTTATCAAGTTTTGAAAACTTATATGTATATTTGGCTAAAAAAATATTTCTTTGATTTTTAAAATCTTTTTTCTTAAATGCCAAATTAAAGTCATTTACATCTAAAAGCTCTTGAGTTTCTTTTTGGTTTAAAATTATTCTAGAACCTTGTAAAAATATCTTTTTTTGTGAAAAATTTAAATGATCGGCGATAAAATTTTTTTCCAAAATCATATCTCCATCAATGACGATGATATATTCACTTTTAGATGCTTGTATGGCTTTATTTCTAATTTGGCTTAATCTAAACCCATCATCTTCTTGCCAAATATGTTTTAAGACACAAGGAAAATTTTTTTGATATTCTTGTATAAGCTTTGCTGTATCTTCTTTGCTTCCATCATCTGCTATTAAAACCTCATTAGGCGAAGGATCTAAATTTTTTACACTACCGAGTACTAAAGCAAGGCGTTTGGGTTGATTATAAGTTGTGATGATTAGGGCGCAAGTTTTTGGTTTTTGTTTTTTTAGCTCATATAATTTCATATATTTAAAAAAAGCTCCTAAACCATTACATGTACTTATGATAAAACCTTTATATCCATAAAAAATTCCTTTTTTTAAGACATAATTTCTAAAAAAAGTCCAAAATCCACGCACTAAAGCCTTGCAAATTCCACTTTCTTTGTGTAAATTTTGTAAAGCCCAAAGTTTGGAGTATTTTTGAAGTTTGTCAAGCAAGTCATCAATACTTTCAAAAGCAAAATGCTTTAGTCCATTTTTAAGATAAACCTTTTGAGTATTTGTATGTAAGATCAAACTCTCATGGACTAAGTTTTCATTAAATTTTGTATGTTTTTTATTAAACACTCTTAAAACATGATCAGGCCACCAGCCACAAGCTTTTATCCACTCTTCTTTATAAAGGTTCTTGCGTGGTAGAGCTAGGATGTTTTGTTCTCTAAATTCAAGTTTTTTTAATTCTTCTTTGGCTTCGTTTTCTAAAATTTCATCCGCGTCTATATTTAAAATCCACTCATTTTTAGCATGACTTAAAGCAAGATTTTTAAGAGCTCCAAAGCCTATAAATTTGCTTTCGTAAATGTATAAATGCGCAAATTCTTTTTGAAATTCTTTAGCGATTTTTAAGGTATCGTCAGTGCTTTCATTGTTTAAAAGTATGATTTCTCCAAATTCTTTTAAAGAGTTTAAACATTCACACAGGGTATTTTGAGCATTTTTAACTATGATGATAACGCTTATTTTTTCAAGATTCATTTGATACCTTTGTAAAGTTTTTCATCATAACTTGCAAAGCGACGATGAAAGAAAAAATACTCATCAGGTTTAAATCGGATCATTTCTTCGCAAGTTTTTGCTTGATATTTTGTAAGTTCTTCTAGGCTAGAATTTAAAGGATCAAGGGTTTTGAAAAATTTAATATGAAATTTTTTATCCTCTCCTTGATAAATATAAGCAGGTATGATCAAAGCTCCTGTTTTTTTGGCTAAGATACTAGCTCCTGCTTGATAATTTACTCTTTTATCAAAAAAATCAAGCTTAATTCCTTCATTATCAGTGCAATTTTGATCTGTAAGTATACCAAGTGCGCGCTTGTTTTTAATAGCACTTAGCATTTTTCTAAGTCCACCTTTTTTATCGATAAGTTCTATGTCAAATTGAGTGCGATTTTTAGCTAAAAGTTCGGTCATTCTTTGACTTTTGAGTTGTTTACCCACTATGGAAATCGCTCCAAATTTAGCAGCATAAGCAAGACTTAAAAGCTCCCAATTTCCATAATGAGCAGTAGCGAAAATCACCCCTTTTTGCTCCTTTAAGGCTTGGGTTAAAATTTCTTCATTGTCAAAGACGACTTTAGCTAAAATTTTTTCTTTACTTG
The DNA here is from genome assembly GCF_000254135.1 of Campylobacter coli LMG 9860. Lineage (GTDB taxonomy): Bacteria > Campylobacterota > Campylobacteria > Campylobacterales > Campylobacteraceae > Campylobacter_D > Campylobacter_D coli. The sequence continues at coordinate 36,316 of NZ_AINS01000047.1, read as the reverse complement.
TGTTTTGGTTTTTAATGCAATCTAATCCAAATTTGGCAAAATTATTATAAATTTTAAAAGCAAGTTCTTTTCTTTCATTTTCATCTTTATAGGGAAAGCAAAGTTTTAAATTTATATCTATGATTTTTCTATGTTTTTTATCGAGTTTAAAAACGATCTTTGAAACACAAAAAGCAAGGAAATTTAAAATAAAATGAGGCATAGTATAGACTAAAAATTTAAGTATATAATAAGCACTAAGGTAAAGATAATCTTTATTCATCCCCCAAAAGCTCCTTGACAAGTTTTAAGATATCCTCTTCTTCGATAGTACTTATACAAAAGTCGCTTTTATCAAGATGTTTTGCATTTGTGATTTTTTTACCTGTATCGATAATTTTATTAATATTGGTTTTAAAAGCATTGCGGTAGCTTGGCGTTGCACCAAAGATGGTTATAGAAGGCCTATTTAAAGCAAAAGCTAGATGCGTTGGGCCGCTATCATTTCCTATGATTAAATCCATGGATTTTGTAAAAACTATCAATTCTTCAAGACTAAATTTAGGAGCTATTTCTATATTGTCTTGACTTATAGCGCCTAGCTCTATGACTTCTTTAGCAAATTCATATTCTTTAAGATTGCCCCAGCCTAAGAAAATTTTTATTTCAGGAAATTCTTTGATGATGAGTTTGCAAAGTAGTGCAAGCTTGGTTTTAGGATAGATTTTATTTTCTTCACTTGATCCCACATGGATGAGTATGTTTTTTTTATTTTTTGTAAGTTGCATTTTTTCGCTTAAGAGTTGTTTTAATTTTTCATCCACGCTAAAAACATCTTCTTTAAAAGCTAGATCTTTAGGATCAAAATACTTATTCAGCATGAAAGAAGTTAGACCCAGATATCTTACAAAAACATTTTCATTATAATCTATGTTTAATTTTTGGTTGTAAAAATTATGCGCAAAGCTTTCTTTAAGGCTGTTTTTATCAAAACCAAAATTATTTCTACTTAAAATTCTACTCACAATAGCCGATTTTACAAGCCCTTGAAGATCCATAACCGCATTATAATTATTTTTTCTAGCCTCTAAAAGTATTTTTAAACTTTGAATGATTTTTTTGTCCTTTAGAGGCAAAGCATAAAGTTTATCGATTAGGGGATGATTTTTGAGTATGCCTTCAAATTTTTCATCCACAAACCAATGAATTTCTATATCTTTTTTAAATTTTTTGATAAATTGTAAAACCACAGCACTTTGGATAATATCCCCAAGGGCTGATAAACGAATGATTGCTATTTTCATTAAAACCTAAAATTTTTAAATTTTTGCTATGATTTTAGCAAAATTATTTGAAAAAAGGTTAAAAATGATGAAAAATGAAGGTTATATTTGCATTTTTGATTGTGAAAGCATCCCAGATACGGATTTAATTCGCAAAACTTTGGCTTTTGAAGGAGAAGATTTAGAAGTAAGCTTAAAAGCGCTAGAGTGGCAAAAAGAGCAAAGCGGAAGTGAGTTTTTACCCTTGCCTTATCATAAGATCGTAAGCATTTGCGCAGTTATTAGCGATCATTATGGAAAATTTATAAAAGTAAATAAAATCGATGGAGAAAATGAAAAAGAAATGATCCATAATTTTTTTGCTTTCATTGAAAAATACGAGCCAAAATTAGTCAGTTTTAATGGTAAAAATTATGATATGCCTTTACTTGTTTTAAGGGCTTTAAAATACAATATCAAAGCGGCTAATTATCTTGATACACAAAGTGATAAGTGGAATAATTATAAAACTAGATTTTCAGAATTAAAACATTGTGATTTGTTTGAAAGTTTTGGTTCGACAAGGGGTTTAAAGCTTGATACGATTTGTGCTATGGCAGATTTACCAGGTAAATACGATGTGCATGGCGATGAGGTGATGAAGCTTTATTATGAAGATAAGATTGAAAAAATTCACGAGTATTGCGAAAGTGATGTTTTAAACACCTATATGCTTTTTTTAAAATACGAATTGATCAAGGGTAATGTAAGCGATGAGGATTATGCTTATTTTTTAAATTCTATGAGTGAATTTTTAAAAGCAAAAAAAGCAAATCGTGCCTATGTGGAAATTTTTTGTAAAGCTTGTGAAAATGAAATTTCTAAGATGAAAATTTAATCGTTAAAATAAATATATTAAAATTGATTTCTAATTTTAAATCATCGAGGTAAAAAATGAAAATTCTTATTAGTGGTGGTGCAGGTTACATCGGCTCTCATACTTTAAGGCAGTTTTTAAAAACAAATCATGAAATTTGCGTTTTAGATAATCTTTCTAAGGGTTCTAAAATCGCAATAGAAGATTTGCAAAATATAAGAGAATTTAAATTTTTTGAGCAAGATTTAAGTGATTTTGAAGGCGTAAAAGCACTTTTTGAAAGGGAAAAATTTGATGCAGTGGTGCATTTTGCAGCGAGTATTGAAGTGTTTGAAAGCATGCAAAATCCTTTAAAATACTATATGAATAACACGATTAATACAACCAATTTAATCCAAACTTGTATCCAAACAGGGGTGGGTAAATTTATCTTTTCTTCTACAGCAGCTACTTATGGCGAACCTACAACCCCTGTTGTAAGCGAGAATAGTCCTTTAGCACCTATCAATCCTTATGGACGCAGCAAGCTTATGAGTGAAGAGGTTTTGCGTGATGCAAATATGGCTCATCCTGAATTTAAATACTGTATTTTAAGATATTTTAATGTTGCAGGTGCTTGTATGGATTATAAATTAGGACAGCGCTATCCTAAAGCGACTTTGCTTATCAAAGTAGCAGCAGAATGCGCAGCAGGAAAACGCGATAAGCTTTTTATATTTGGTGATGATTATGATACAAAAGATGGCACTTGTATAAGAGATTTTATCCATGTAGATGATATTTCAAGTGCTCATTTGGCGGCATTGGATTATCTAGAAAATAATGAAAGCAATATTTTTAATGTGGGCTATGGTCATGGTTTTAGTGTAAAAGAGGTTATTGATGCGATGAAAAGAGTAAGTGGGGTGGATTTTAAAGTCGAGCTTGCCCCACGCCGTGCAGGTGATCCTTCAGTTTTGATTTCTGATGCAAGCAAGATTAGAAATCTTACTTCTTGGCAGCCTAAATTTGATGATTTGGATCTTATTTGCAAATCTGCATTTGATTGGGAAAAGCAGTGCTAAAAAAAATATTTTTTATTTTGAGTAAAGAGGATAAAAAATTTTTATTCTCTTTACTGCTTTTTTCGGTTTTTATTTCTTTTATAGAAAGTTTTGCTATTTCTTTAGTGATGCCTTTTATTACTTTGGCTAGTGATTTTTCTTATTTTGATAGAAATAAGTATTTAATCCAGCTTAAAGACTATCTTGCTTTACCTGTTTTTGAGATTATAGTTTATTTTGGTGTTGTGCTTATTGTCTTTTATGTTTTGCGCGCTTTGTTAAATAGTTATTATTTTCACCTCTTAGCCCGCTTTTCAAAGGGTAGGTATCATGCTATCGCTTATAAAGTTTTTGCAAAATTTTTAAATACAGATTATGAAAATTTTACTCAAAAAAATCAATCCGAAATTCTAAAGTCTATTACCGGAGAAGTTTACAATCTAAGCACTATGATTTCATCATTTTTGCTGATGATGAGTGAAATTTTTGTCGTGCTTTTACTTTACACTCTCATGCTTTTAGTAAATTATAAAATCACTTTATTTTTAAGTCTTTTTATGATTATAAATGCTTTTATCTTGATCAAAGTTCTTAGTCCTATCGTTAAAAAAGCAGGTCTTAAACGCGAAGAAGCGATGAAGAATTTTTTTGAAATTCTTAATATAAATTTAAATAATTTTAAATTAATAAAGCTCAAAACCAAAGAAGATGGCGTTTTAAATCTTTTTAAAACTCAAAGCGAGATTTTTGCTAAGGCAAATATCACCAATGAAAGCGTAAGTGCCATGCCAAGAATTTATCTTGAAGGGGTTGGCTTTTGTGTACTTGTTTTTATAGTGGTTTTTTTAGTATTTAAAAATCAAAGCGATATATCCGGAATTTTAGCGACTATTTCCATTTTTGTTTTAGCGCTTTATCGCTTGATGCCAAGTGCAAATCGTATCATTACAAGCTATCATGATTTACTTTATTATCGCTCTTCTTTAGATATTATTTATCAAATTTTAAAGCAAAAAGAAGAGAGTTTGGGTGAAGAAAAAATTGATTTTGATAAAGAATTAAGACTAGAAAATTTAAGTTTTGGATATAAAGACAAAAAGAATTTATTTACTTGTTTAAATTTAAGTATAAAAAAAGGCGAAAAGATCGCATTTATAGGAGAAAGTGGTTGTGGAAAAAGCACTTTAGTGGATATAATCATAGGACTTTTAAGTCCTAGAGAGGGTAGGGTGCTTGTAGATAAAAATGAATTAAATATGAAAAATGTTAAGAATTATCGCCAAAAAATAGGTTATATCCCGCAAAATATCTATCTTTTTAATGACAGCATTGCTAAAAATATCAGCTTTGGAGATGAAGTAGATGAAGAAAAACTTCAAAGGGTGATTAAGCAAGCTAATTTAGAACATTTTGTGAAAAATTTACCCCAAGGAGTGCAAACAAAAGTAGGCGATGGTGGGAGTAATTTAAGCGGTGGACAAAAGCAACGCATAGCCATCGCAAGAGCTTTGTACCTAGATCCTGAAATTCTAGTTCTTGATGAGGCTACTTCTGCGCTTGATACTGAAAGCGAAGCAAGGATTATGGATGAAATTTATAAGATTTCTAAAGACAAAACCATGATTATTATTGCGCACCGTCTTTCAACCATCACGCGTTGTGATAGCATCTATCGTTTAGAACATGGCAAACTTTTTAAGGAGGATAAAAAGTGAAAATAACTTTTATCATAGCCACTTTAAATTCAGGAGGTGCTGAGCGTGTTTTAGCGACTTTAGCAAATGCGCTTTGCACTCAGCATGAAGTAAGTATCATCAAATTTCATGTGGGCGATTCTTTTTATAAACTTGAAGAAAATATCAAACTTATAACTTTAGAGCAATTTAGATTTGACACTTTATATCATAAAATCGCAAGCCGTTTTAAAAAATATCTGGCATTAAGAAAAGCTTTAAAAGAAAATGAAAGCGATGTTTTTATCTCTTTTTTAGATACGACAAATATTGCTTGTATTTTTGCTAAGATAGGATTAAAAACCCCATTAATCATAAGTGAACATAGTAATGAAGCTTATTTAAAATCTAAAATTTGGCGTTTTTTAAGACGCTTGAGTTATCCTTTTTGCGATGCTTTGACCGTGCTTGGAAGTAGTGATAAAATTTATTATGAAAAATTTGTAAAAAGGGTAAAACTTTTGCCTAATCCTTGTCATTTTAGCACAGAAATTTCTTTAAATGAGCATTTTGAAAAAGAAAATTCGGTGCTTTTTATAGGTCGTTTAGATCAAAATAAAAACCCTCAAATGTTTTTAAAAGCCATAGCGCATTTAGATAAAAAATTGCAAGAGGATTATGAATTTGTTGTGGCTGGTGATGGGGAATTAAGACAAGAGCTTGAATATAAGGCAAAATCTTTAGGCATAAGAGTGAAGTTTTTAGGGCGTGTTGAAAATGTAAAAGCGCTCTATGAAAAGGCTAAAGTACTTTGTCTTTGTTCTTTTGTTGAGGGTTTGCCAACGGTTTTGATCGAGAGTTTGTATTTTGAAGTGTGTAGAATTTCAACTTCTTATTATAATGGAGCTAAGGACTTAATTAACGATAATAAGGATGGATTTTTAGTGGGTTGTGATGATGAAATAGCTTTGGCTAGAAAGCTTGAGCTTGTATTAAAAGATGAGCAACTAAGAAAAAATATCGTTATAAATGCTAAAAAAAGATGTGAAGATTTTGAAATTTCTCATATTAAAAAGCAATGGCTTGAGCTTATTGATGAGGTTAAAAATGCCTAAACTTTCTGTTATAGTTCCTACTTTTAATCGTTCTTCATTACTTCAAAAGGCAGTTCAGAGTATCTTAAATCAAGACTTTAAAGACTTAGAAATCATTATAAGCGATGATAATTCTAGTGATGATACTAAAAGCGTTGTAGAGAATTTGCAAAAAAGTGATAAACGCATTAAGTATTTTTTAAATCAAAACTACAAACAAGGCCCTAATGGCAATAAAAACAATGGCTTGGATAAAGCAAGTGGTGAATTTATAACCTTTTTAGATGATGATGATGAGCTTTTACCCTATGCTTTGGGTGTTTTAATGCAAAAAGTAGATGAGGGTTATTCTCATGTTTTTGGAAATTGCGTTATAGAAAAAGAAGGAATTTTAAGTGATGAGTTTAGCGGTAAAGGTTTGCAAAAAGAGGATGAAATTTCTAAGAAAGATTTTTTAATGCAGCGTTTTAGTGGGGAATTTTTTTCTGTTTTTAAGGCTTCTTTGCTTAAAAATAAGCGTTTTAACGAGGAATTTTATGGCAACGAAGCTACGCTTTGGGTGAATTTATACGAAGAAAAAAGTTTTTATATCCATAAAGCTTTTAGAATTTATCGTGTTTTTAGAAAAGATAGTGTCACGCTAGGAGCGAGTAAAAATGCTCATAGGGTGCATTTGGGGTATTTAGAGCTTGCGAAAATTTTAGAAAATGAGTTAAAAGCTTCTGGGGATGATGATTATAGAAAAACTTGTGCGAGTTATTATAAAATGGCAGCGTATTATGCAAAATTAAGTGCAAATTATAAAGCACTTTATCATTGTTTGTTTAAAAGTTTGAGCATTAAAATCAATGCTCCTGCTTTGATATTACTTACTTTAAGTATAATTCCAAGTAAAATGATTGAAAAACTATCAAAAATTCGGGTGGCTTTATGCAAAAATTAGCGATTTTTATTTATTCTTTAGGAAGTGGGGGTGCTGAAAGAGTAGTGGCAACTTTACTTCCGATTTTAAGTTTGAAATTTGAAGTGTATTTGATTTTAATGAATGATAAAATTTCTTATGAAATTTCTGAATGCAAAATCCATTTTTTAGAGCGTTCAAAACCTAGTGAAAATCCTATTTTAAAATTTTTAAAACTTCCTTTTTTAGCTTTAAAATATAAAAAACTTTGCCAAAAATTAAATATCGATACAGAATTTGTTTTTTTAAATAGGCCTAATTATATTGCATTGATGGCAAAAATATTTGGCAACAAAACTCGCCTTGTAATCAACGAATGTACCACTCCAAGCGTGATGTATGCTAAAAACAATTTCAATTCTTTAGCCAATAAACTTTTGATTACTTTGCTTTACCCAAGGGCTGATTTGATTTTGCCTAATTCTAAGGGAAATTTAGAAGATTTATTGTGTAATTTTAAAATTGACAAAGCAAAATGTGAAATTTTATACAATGCTATAGATTTGGAAAAAATAGAACAAAAAGCACTTGAAGATATAAGCTTAAAGGATAAATTTATTTTAAGCGTGGGAAGGCTTGATGAGGGTAAAAATCATGCCTTGCTTATCCGTGCTTATGCGAGATTAAAAACAGATTTAAAGCTTGTGATTTTAGGCGAGGGGGTGCTAAAAGATGAGCTTTTGGCTTTGATTAAAGACTTGAATTTAGAAGATAAAGTTTTGCTTTTGGGCTTTGATAATAATCCTTACAAATATATGTCTAAGTGTGAATTTTTTGCTTTTGCTTCTGTGTTTGAGGGTTTTTCAAATGTTTTAATCGAAAGTCTAGCTTGTGGCTGTGCGGTGGTTTGCACTGATCATAGAAGTGGTGCAAGAGAGCTTTTTGGAGATGATGAATTTGGACTTTTAGTAGAAGTAAATAATGAAAATTCTATGTTTATGGGCTTAAAAACAATGCTCGAGGATGAAAATTTAAGAAAAGCTTATAAGAAAAAGGCCAAGGATAGGGCTCTTGATTTTGATAAAGCAAAAATCGCACGCAATGCTTTAAAATATTTATTAGGATAAGATATGTTAAAAAAAGAATACTTTAAAAACCCAACTTTTATTTTATTGGCTTTTATAATTTTAGCGTATGTCTTTAGTGTTTTATGTAGGTTTTATTGGATTTTTTGGGCAAGTGAGTTTAATGAATATTTTTTCAATAACGAGCTTATGATTATCTCAAATGATGGATATGCTTTTGCAGAGGGTGCAAGAGATATGATAGCGGGTTTTCATCAACCTAATGATTTGAGTTATTATGGTTCTTCGCTTTCAACGCTCACATATTGGTTTTATAAAATAACTCCTTTTTCTTTAGAAAGCATTTTTATATATATCAGTACTTTTTTATCTTCTTTGGTGGTTATACCTTTGATTTTGATTGCTAATGAATACAAACGCCCTTTAATGGGGTTTGTTGCAGCATTGCTAGCCAGTATAGCTAATAGCTATTATAATCGCACGATGAGCGGATATTATGATACTGATATGCTTGTTATAGTTCTTGCAATGATGATAGTTTTCTTTATGATAAGGCTGATTTTGAAAAAAGATTTATTATCTTTAATAGCACTGCCTTTGTTTGTAGGAATTTATCTTTGGTGGTATCCATCAAGCTATACTTTAAATGTTGCTTTACTAGGACTTTTCTTTATTTATACCTTGGTTTTTCATATAAAAGAAAAAACACTTTATATGGCTATTATCCTAGCTTCTATCACACTTTCAAATATACCTTGGTTTTATCAAAGCGCCATCATTGTCATACTTTTTAGTCTTTTTGTTTTGCAAAATAAGCGTTTTAGCTTTGCTTTGCTTGGAATTTTAGGTTTGGCAACTTTGGTATTTTTGATACTAAGCGGTGGAATTGATCCTATACTCTATCAACTTAAATTTTATATTTTTAGAAGTGATGAGAGTGCAAATTTGGCTCAAGGTTTTATGTATTTTAATGTAAATCAAACCATACAAGAGGTAGAAAGTATAGATTTAAGTATTTTTATGCAAAGGATTAGCGGAAGCGAGCTTGTATTTTTTGTATCTTTAATCGGCTTTATTTTCCTTGTTAGAAAACATAAAAGTATGATTTTGGCTTTGCCGATGTTAGCTTTAGGATTTTTAGCACTTAAGAGTGGACTTCGTTTTACTATTTATGCAGTACCTGTTTTAGCACTTGGATTTGGTTTTTTAATGAGTCTTTTGCAAGAAAGAAAACAAAAAAACAATAATACCTATTGGTGGGCCAATATAGGCGTTTTTATTTTTACTTTTTTAAGTTTAATTCCTATGTTCTATCATATCAACAATTATAAAGCACCAACTGTTTTTTCTCAAAATGAGGCTACGAAATTAGATGAGCTTAAAAAAATTGCACAAAGAGAAGATTATGTAGTAGCTTGGTGGGATTATGGATATCCTATTAGGTATTACAGCGATGTTAAAACTTTGGCTGATGGGGGTAAGCATTTAGGCAAGGATAATTTTTTCCCATCTTTTGTTCTAAGTAAAGATCAAGTGGCTGCTGCAAATATGGCAAGACTTAGTGTAGAATACACAGAAAAAAGTTTTTACGCCCCTTTAAATGATATTTTAAAAAATGATCTTTTACAAGCCATGATGAAAGATTATAATCAAAATAATGTGGATTTGTTTTTAGCTTCGCTTTCCAAGCCTGATTTTAAAATCAATACGCCAAAAACACGCGATGTGTATATCTATATGCCAGCTAGAATGTCTTTGATTTTTTCAACTGTGGCTAGTTTTTCTTTTGTGGATTTGGAGACAGGTGAGATAAATAAACCTTTTACTTTTAGTGCAGCTTATCCACTTGATGTTAAAAATGGAGAAATTTATCTTAGCAATGGTATTGTATTAAGTGATGATTTTAGAAGTTTTAAAATAAATAATAGTACTATATCCGTAAATAGTATCATAGAGATTAATTCTATCAAACAAGGTGAATATAAAATCACTCCTATTGATGATATGGCTCAATTTTATATTTTTTATCTTAAAGATAGCACCATACCTTATGCTCAGTTTATTTTAATGGATAAAACTATGTTTAATAGTGCTTATGTGCAAATGTTTTTCCTTGGAAATTATGATAAAAATTTGTATGATTTAGTGATTAATGCTAGAGATGCAAAAGTTTTTAAACTCAAAATTTAAAGGTTTTTACAATGAGAGTAGGCTTTTTAACTCACGCAGGAGCAAGTATATATCATTTTAGATTGCCTATAATTAAAGCTTTTATTGCAAGAGGAGATGAGGTTTTTGTCATAGTGCCACAAGATGAATATACTGAAAAATTAAAGGCTTTAAATTTAAATATCGTTGTTTATGAGCTTTCAAGAGCGAGTTTAAATCCTTTAATTGTTTTTAAAAATTTTTTACATCTTAAAAATGTTTTAAAAAACTTAAATTTGGATCTTTTGCAAAGTGGAGCTCATAAGAGCAATACCTTTGGTTTAATAGCTGCAAAATATGCCAAAATTCCTTATAAAATCGGTCTTGTTGAGGGACTTGGATCTTTTTATATAGACAAGGGTTTTAAAGCAAATTTAGTGCGTTTTGTTATCAATACTCTTTATAAACTTAGTTTTAAAATCGCTGATTCTTTCATCTTTGTAAATCAAGCTAATGCGGATTTTATGCGAAATTTAGGACTTAAGGAAAATAAAATTTGCGTGATTAAATCCGTGGGTATCAATCTTAAAAAATTCTTTCCTATGAGAGTGGAGCAAGAAGCTAAAAAAGCTTTTTGGCAAAATTTAAAAATTGATGAAAAGCCTATTGTTTTGATGATAGCTAGGGCTTTGTGGCATAAAGGTGTAAAAGAATTTTATGAAAGTGCAGAGTATTTAAAAGATAGGGTAAATTTTGTTTTAGTGGGCGGAAGAGATGATAATCCTTCTTGTGCGAGTTTGGAATTTTTAAATTCAGGCAAGGTTTTTTATTTGGGTGCTAGAAGTGATATAGTAGAACTTTTGCAAAATTGCGATATCTTTGTTTTGCCAAGCTATAAAGAAGGATTTCCAGTAAGTGTTTTAGAGGCGAAAGCTTGTGGCAAAGTTATTGTAGTAAGTGATTGTGAGGGTTGTGTTGAGGCAATTTCAAATGCTTATGATGGGCTTTGGGCTAAGACCAAAGATAGTAAAGATTTAATAGAAAAAATACAAGTTTTATTAGAAGATGAAAGTTTAAGAATCAATCTAGGTAAAAATGCAGCTAAGGATGCTTTACAATACGATGAAAATGTTATCGCGCAGCGTTATTTAGAACTTTATGATAGGGTGATTAAAAATGTATGAGAAATGGATAAAAAGAATTTTTGATTTTGTTTTGGCTTTGTTTCTTTTGGTGCTTTTTTCGCCTCTTATTTTAATCACTGCTTTGCTTTTAAAAATAACTCAAGGTAGTGTGATTTTTACTCAAAATCGTCCAGGTTTAAATGAAAAAATTTTTAAAATTTATAAATTTAAAACCATGAGTGATGAAAGAGATGAAAAGGGTGAGCTCTTAAGTGATGAGTTGCGTTTGAAGGCTTTTGGGAAGATTGTTAGAAGTTTAAGCTTAGATGAGCTTTTACAGCTTTTTAATGTATTAAAGGGTGATATGAGTTTTGTGGGTCCAAGACCTCTTTTAGTAGAATACTTACCCCTTTACAATGAAGAGCAAAAACTCCGCCATAAAGTGCGTCCTGGTATCACAGGATGGGCACAGGTAAATGGTAGAAATGCGATTTCTTGGCAAAAAAAATTTGAACTTGATGTGTATTATGTAAAAAATATTTCTTTTCTACTAGATTTAAAAATCATGTTCTTAACAGCCTTAAAGGTTTTAAAAAGAAGCGGAGTAAGCAAAGAAGGTCATGTTACAACGGAGAAATTTAATGGCAAGAACTGAAAAAATTTACATTTATGGTGCGAGCGGACATGGGCTTGTTTGTGCTGATGTCGCTACGAATTTGGGCTATAAAGAATGTATTTTTTTAGATGATTTTAAGGGTAAAAAATTTGAAAGCTCTTTGCCAAAATATGATATTTTCATAGCTATTGGAAATAATGAAATAAGAAAAAAGCTTTTTAACCAAATTTCAGACAGTGGCTTTAAGATCGTAAATCTTATCCACAAAAGTGCGATTATTAGCCAAAGTGCGGATATAACAGAAGATGCTGGAATTTTAATAATGCCTTATGTGGTAGTAAATGCAAAAGCAAAAATCAAAAAAGGCGTGATTTTAAATACTTCAAGCGTGATAGAGCATGAATGTGAGGTGGGTGAGTTTTCCCATATAAGCGTTGGGGCTAAGTGTGCAGGAAATGTCAAAATTGGCAAAAATTGTTTTTTAGGGATTAATTCTTGTGTTTTGCCAAATTTAAGTTTGGCAGATGATAGCATTTTAGGGGGTGGGGCGACTTTAGTGAAAAGTCAAAGCGAAAAGGGTGTTTTTGTGGGAGTGCCTGCAAAAAGAATGTAGATATTTTAATCCTTAAAAAATTACTTTTAATCTTAAGATATAATAAAAATAAGCTTTGATTGCAAAAGAATTTTTAATGTTTGATACTTAGTAAATTATTTTAGATAAAATACATCATCTTAGTAAAATCACTGTTTATAATAAAGGATAAAAAATGAGGTTTTTTCTTTCTCCTCCGCACATGGGTGGCAATGAGTTAAAATATATAGAAGAAGTATTTAAAAGCAATTATATAGCTCCTTTGGGCGAATTTGTAAATCGTTTTGAAGAAAGTGTTAAAGATTACGCTCAATGCGAAAATGCTTTGGCGCTAAATTCAGCTACGGCCGCTTTGCACTTGGCTTTAAGAGTAGCAGGAGTGGAGCAAGATGATATTGTTTTAGCTTCATCTTTTACTTTTATTGCTTCAGTGGCTCCTATTTGCTATCTTAAGGCAAAACCTGTTTTTATTGATTGTGATGAGACTTTTAATATAGATATTGATCTATTAAAGCTTGCTATTAAAGAGAGCGAAAAAAAACCAAAAGCCTTAATTTTAACTCATCTTTATGGCAATGCGGCCAAAATGGATGAGATCGTCCAAATTTGCGAAAAAGAAAATATTATTTTAATCGAAGATGCCGCCGAGGCTTTGGGAAGTTTTTACAAGGGTAGGGCTTTAGGAACTTTTGGAGAATTTGGAGCTTATTCTTATAATGGAAATAAAATCATCACCACTTCAGGCGGTGGTATGCTTATAGGTAAAGATAAGCAAAAAATCGAAAGAGCGAGATTTTACAGCACTCAGGCAAGGGAAAATTGTTTGCATTATGAACATTTAGATTATGGTTATAATTACCGCTTGAGTAATGTTTTAGGCGCTATTGGCGTGGCGCAAATGGAAGTTTTAGAACAAAGAGTGCTAAAAAAAAGAGAAATTTATGAGTGGTATAAAGAATTTTTAGGTGATAGTTTTGTCTTTTTAGATGAGCTTGAAAATTCAAGAAGCAATCGCTGGTTAAGCACGGCTTTGATTGATTTTGATAAAAACGAAATGAATGCTTATCAAAAATGTATAGAAATTTCGCAAAAAGACTTGATTTTGCATCCAAAAATTTCAAAACTTATAACAGATTTGCAAAAAGAGCAAATTGAAACACGCCCACTTTGGAAAGCTATGCATACTCAAGAGGTTTTCAAAGGTGCCAAGGCTTATGTAAATGGCAATAGTGAGTTCTTCTTTAAAAAAGGGATATGCTTGCCAAGTGGCACAGCGATGAGTAAAGACAATGTGCGTGAAATTTCAGAACTTATTATCAAGAGCGTAAAGGCTTGATGATGGATTTTTATAAAAGCAAAAGGCTGATTTTTTTCTTATGTTTTGATGCATTTTTGTTTATACTCTCTATATTTTTAGCTTTTTCTTTGCGTTTTAGCGGGGAAATTCCTAGTATTTTTTATGAGGGTATGATTAAAGCGGGACTTATTTTACTGGTTTTAAAAATAGCTTTTTTATTTATTTTTAGAATTTATAAGGTGGCATGGCGGTTTTTTTCCTTAAGTGAAGCAAGAAAGATATTTTTTGCTTTGGTTTTGGCTGAAATTTGTTTTTTGTTGATCTTTTATTTTTACGATGATTTTTTCAATCCTTTCCCGCGTTCGGTTATAGGTATTGATCTTATTCTTTCTTATATGTTTGTAGGCACTTTAAGAATTTCTAAAAGAATGCTTATAGACTTTAAGCCTTCCCGCGCAAAAGAAGAAGAAACTCCTTGTATAGTGGTGGGTGCTACTTCAAAGGCTTTGCATTTGCTAAAGGGAGCAAAGGAAGGCTCTTTGGGTCTTTTTCCTGTGGGTGTTGTAGATGCTAGAAGAGAGCTTATAGGAACATATTGCGATAAATTTATCGTTGAAGATAAAAGTAAAATTAAAGATTATGTCAATGAAGGTGTTAAAACTGCTATTATAGCTTTAAAACTAGATCAAGCTGAGCTTAAAGCTTTGTTTGAAGAGCTTATTGCTTATGGAATCAGTGATGTTAAGATTTTTTCTTTTACAAGAAATGAAGCAAGAGATATCAGCATAGAAGATTTGCTTGCTAGAAAACCTAAAGATTTAGATGATAGTGCTGTGGCTTCATTTTTAAAAGATAAAGTAGTTTTGGTAAGTGGCGCAGGCGGAACTATAGGAAGTGAGCTTTGTAAGCAGTGTATTAAATTTGGTGCAAAACATCTTATAATGCTTGATCATAGCGAATTTAATCTTTATAAGATTAATGAAGATTTAAGCTTATATAAAGAAAAAATTACCCCTGTTTTGCTTAGTATTTTAGACGAGCAAAGTTTAGATGAGATTATTAAGGAGTATAAGCCTGAATTGATCTTGCATGCAGCTGCTTATAAGCATGTGCCTCTTTGTGAGCAAAATCCGCATTCTGCTGTGCTTAATAATATCGTAGGTACTAAAACTCTATGCGATGTAGCTAAAAAAAATAAAGTAAAAAAATTTGTTATGATAAGTACAGATAAGGCGGTACGTCCAACAAATATCATGGGATGCACTAAAAGAGTATGTGAGCTTTATACCTTAAATTCGAGTGATGAAAATTTTGAAGTTTCTTGTGTGCGCTTTGGAAATGTTTTAGGATCAAGTGGAAGTGTGATACCTAAATTTAAAGCTCAAATTGCAAATAATGAGCCATTAACCTTAACTCACCCTGATATAGTGCGTTATTTTATGCTAGTAAGTGAAGCAGTGCAGCTTGTTTTGCAAGCTGGAGCTATCGCAAAAGGGGGTGAGCTTTTTGTGCTGGATATGGGCGAGCCGGTTAAGATTATGGACTTGGCTAAAAAAATGCTTATTCTATCCAACCGAGAAGACTTAGAGATAAAAATCACAGGTTTAAGACGTGGAGAAAAGCTTTTTGAAGAATTGCTAATCGATGAGAATGATGCAAAGACAGAATATGAGAGTATTTTTGTTACTAAAAATGAAAAGATGGATATTCAAATTTTAAATGATTATATTAAAAAATTGCAAGATTGCCAAAATATAGCTGAAATTTTAAAAGAAATAGTTCCTGAATTTAATCATAATAAAGATGGTAATTAATATTATTTTAATATATTAAAGTTTGATTTTACTGAAATTCTTTATGAAATTTTGGATTAAAAAATTAAAAAACAATCATTTTTATAAAAAAAATTAAAGAAAAATATAGTAAAAAATGCTATAATTCACTTTTAAAATTTTTTAGAAACTTGATTAATAAGGCTAAAAAGGATACAATATATAAAATTTATGAAAATTTTGAAAGGACGAAATTGTGAAATTGTTAGTTGTTGATGACAGTTCTACTATGAGAAGGATTATAAAAAATACCCTAACAAGACTCGGACATAATGATGTTCTTGAAGCTGAACATGGAGTTGAAGCTTGGGATTTACTTGAAAAAAACGAAGATATTAAAATTCTAATTACTGATTGGAATATGCCTGAGATGAATGGCTTAGAGCTTGTTAAAAAAGTAAGAGCAGAAAAAAAATATGAAGATATGCCTATTATTATGGTTACTACCGAAGGGGGCAAGGCTGAGGTGATTACTGCCTTAAAAGCAGGGGTAAACAATTATATAGTTAAGCCTTTTACTCCACAAGTATTAAAAGAAAAACTTGAAGATGTTTTAGGTACCGGCAACGGAGACTCTGAAGCTGAGTAATTTTTAATAATTAATGCAAAAATTTTATTATGAACTGTTTCTTGAAATTCAAGAGCAGTATAAAAATTTATTTCTTGATTTTGTTTTCGATTTGGGTGTAGACGCTATAGAAGAAAAAGATAATGGTATTTATATACGCTCGGAAGAAAATTTAGAAGAGCTTGCTTGGGCAATTGAAATTTTTGCCCAAAAATTAAGTCAAAGATTCAATTTAAAAGAAAATATTATACTTCATAAAAGCATTGAAAAAAAAGAAAATAAAGACTGGGTGGAAGAATATAAAAAAGGAATAAAGCCCATTTTAATTGATAATATTTATATTCATACTACTTGGCAAGAAGAAAAAGAAAATTATCTCAATATTAAAATCAATCCTGCTTTAGCTTTTGGTTCTGGGCATCATGAAAGCACTTATGGCTGTGTAAAATTTCTACAAAAATTTGCTAAAAATAATTCAAGATCTTTAGATATAGGCTGTGGAAGCGGTATCTTAGCCATTGTTATGGCAAAATTAGGATGCAAAGTTGAAATTTGCGATACTGATGATTTGGCTATTGAAAGTGCCTTAGACAATGCAAAGTTAAATAATGTAAATTTCGCACAAGCTTGGCATGGTTCTGTAGATAAGGCAGAGGGATTATATGATTTGGTGGTTGCAAATATAATTGCTGATGTGATTTTGATTTTAGAAAAAGATATTAAAAAGCATTTAGAAGATAATGCTATACTTATCTTATCTGGAATTTTGGATAAGTATAAAACAAGAGTAAAAGAAAAATTTCAGGATTTAGAGCTTATTGATGAAATGCAAATCAATGAATGGTGCTCTTTGGTATATAAAAATAAAACAAAGGAAAAATGATGAATAATAACAACAATGCTCCTAACAATAAGGGTAATCCGCAGGGCAATAACTTTTTCAACAAGAATCCAATTTTTATTTTTGCGATTTTTGCTATTGTTATGATAATTGTCTTTAAGGGATTTTTTGATGGCAATGGATCTTTAGGTGGTGCTTTAAATGGAACTGAGGTTAGCAAAAATGTACCTTATTCTGAACTCAAAAAACTTATTGAAAGTGGACAGATCAATCAAGTAAGTATAGGACAAACTACTATAAAAGCAGTTTCTAGTGCTCAAAATACAGTCTATACTACTAAAAAAGTTAATGATCCTGAATTTGTAAACTTGCTTGATAGTAAGAATATTGCTTATGGAGCTTATTCTGAAACAAATTGGTTTACAGATATTTTATTTTCTTGGGTTTTGCCTATATTTATTTTCTTTGGAATTTGGATGTTTTTGGCAAGTCGTATGCAAAAAAACATGGGAAGTTCTATACTTGGTATAGGCAGCTCTAAAAAACTTGTAAATTCAGAAAAACCAAAAGTTAAATTTAACGATGTTGCGGGCGTAGAAGAGGCAAAAGAAGAAGTTAAGGAAATAGTAGATTTTTTAAAATATCCAGAAAGATACATTAAGCTTGGTGCAAAAATTCCAAAAGGTTTATTGCTTGTAGGACCTCCGGGCACAGGAAAAACATTATTAGCAAAAGCAGTAGCGGGTGAAGCTGATGTGCCATTTTTTAGCGTTTCGGGTTCATCTTTTATAGAAATGTTTGTGGGTGTGGGTGCTTCTCGTGTGAGGGATTTATTTGAAAATGCAAAAAAAGAAGCTCCGGCTATTATATTTATCGATGAAATTGATGCCATAGGTAAAAGTCGTGCCGCAAGCGGTATGATGGGTGGCAATGATGAAAGAGAACAAACTTTAAATCAGCTTTTAGCTGAAATGGATGGTTTTGGGACTGAAAGTTCTCCAGTAATTGTTTTAGCAGCTACTAATAGACCTGAAGTTTTGGATGCGGCCCTTTTAAGACCAGGAAGATTTGATCGTCAAGTTTTGGTTGATAAGCCTGATTTTAAAGGTAGATGTGATATTTTAAAAGTGCATATGAAAGATGTGAAAATTTCTCCAAAGGTTAAAGTAGAAGATATAGCGCGTTTAACCGCAGGGCTTGCGGGAGCTGATCTTGCAAATATTATCAATGAAGCAGCGCTTTTAGCAGGTAGGGATTCGAAAAAATATGTAGAACAAAATGATCTTGTAGAAGCTGTTGAAAGAGCTATAGCTGGCCTTGAAAAGAAATCACGTCGCATTAACGACAAAGAGAAGAAAATCATTACTTATCACGAATGTGGACATGCTTTAATTGCTGAAACTACAAAGGGTGCAAAACGCGTTAGTAAGGTTTCTGTGATTCCTAGAGGGCTTGCTGCACTTGGTTATACACTCAATACGCCTGAAGAAAATAAATTTTTAATGCAAAAGCATGAGCTTATTGCCGAAGTTGATGTGCTTTTGGGCGGGCGTGCTGCAGAAGAGGTATTTATAGGCGAAATTTCTACCGGTGCAAGCAATGACCTTGAAAGAGCAACAGATATTATCAAGGCTATGATTTCAATGTATGGTATGAGTGAAATTGCAGGCTTGATGGTGCTTGAAAAGCAAAGAAATACTTTTTTAACAGGTGGCCAAACTATAAAAGATTATTCTGAAAAAATGGCTGAATCTTTAGATGATTATGTTAAAAAGACTTTGGATGAGCGTTATAAAGATGTTAAAGACACTTTAAATACTTATAAGGGTGCGATTGAAACCATGGTTGCAGCACTTTATGAAGAAGAAACCATAGAAGGTGCTAAGGTAAGAGATATTATCAAAAGTTATGAAAATGAAAACAATCTTCCTACGCGTTTGCAGGAAATAAACGAAGAACATAAAGAAGAAAGCAAACAAGCAGAGTAATGGGAAAATATATTGCTAAAGAAGGACATTGGTTTATAGCTATAGTTTTTATCTTATTTGTTATTTGTTGGATATTTTATAGCTTTTCTGTCCTTCTTTTTTTATTTTTATTGGTACTTTTGTTTATTTTTAGAATCCCAAATCGTGTAAGGGTATGCAATGATAGTAAGGCTATATTATCACCTATTGATGGCAGGATAACTAGAATAGAAAATACATTTGATAAATATTTAGGTGAAAGTGTTGAAATAAGCATTAAAAATGCTTTTTATGATGCTGGAGCTTTTTACACTCCTTTTAAAATGGATATTAATGATATTGCGCTAAAGCATGGACTTTTTTTATGCAGCGAATTAAAAAGCGCTAGAATAATGAATGAAAATGTAAGTATTTTTGCTTCAAGTAACGGATCTAATGTTGTTTTACGGATATATGCAGGCTCTTTTGATAGAAAATTGAAGCTTGATAATTTATCTCATAGCTTGACAGTTGGAGATAAAATGGGTTTTTTAATTAATGGAACCATAAGTATTTTATTGCCAAGAGATACACGAATTCATGTAGGACTTGGAGACGAGTTAAAATCAGGTTCTTTATTAGGCTACTTAGCTTAAGGATAAAAAATGAACAATAATAAATCACAATTTATTTATATTTTACCCAATCTTTTTACAGCAGCTTCAGCGTTTTTGGGTGTAATTTCTATAATCGCCTCTATACAAGGCAATTATTATATGGCTTTATTGTATATTATTTTTTCTTTAATATGTGATGGTCTTGATGGTCGTGTTGCAAGGCTTACAAAGACTACTTCTAAATTTGGCATTGAATTTGACTCTTTGGCCGATCTGATAGCCTTTGGCGCCGCACCGGCCATATTTTTTTATATGGTTATTGGCTCTGAATTTGGAAGATATGGCTCTTTAATAACTGCTTTTTTTGTTGTTTTTGGAGCAATACGCCTAGCAAGATTTAATGTCACTACAGGAACTTATGAACCATCTGTTTTTATAGGACTTCCTATACCTACTGCTGCTGTAGTAAGTGCTATTTGGACTTATAGTTATTATTATTATGATTTTTTAAGAGCATATGGAATCATTTTTTTAATCTTGCAAGCGATTTTAGGCTTGCTAATGGTTAGCAATATACGCTATCCAAGTTTTAAAAAGCTAGATTTTAATAGATCAAGTGTTTTAAAGGTTTTGATTATCTTAATTATTGTTTTTTCTTTTTTATATCTTTATCCACTTGAAAGTTTAGTAATCTTAGCAAGTTTGTATGTGATTTATGGGATAATAAGAGCGATTTATACCCTTATTTTTTCTAAATTTAAGATGAAAGCTTAAGCATAGAATTGAGCTATAGCCTCACATTCTGCTTTGCTAAATCCAGCCTTTATTCTTGCTTCGATATTAAGTTTTTTACCTGCTAGGGAAAATTGATTAAACATTTTACAAAGTTCTATAAAATCATAATTGTTTTGATTGGAAAATTTCCACCAGTTATCACCCTTGCTTACATGTTTTATTTCATCATTTAAGATAATATGCAAAACATCTTTTAAAAGACTTTTTATGGGATGGTTTGAGCTTTCAAGTTTTGCTACTACAAAAGGATTTGCATCAAGCCCCTTGGCTTCTAACCCTCGGTGAACCACTCCCATTCTTAAACTCAAACAATCTTTTGTGGCTTCAAGCGCGGCTTCTAAGTTATCATGAATAGCAAAATCCCCATATTTATAACCTAGTTCATCTAATGCTGCATTTAAAAGCTTGAAATGTTTGATTTCTTCATCGGCAACTTCTAGCCAATCGATATAAAATTGTTGAGGCAGATTTTTAAAACGATAACTTGCATCTAAGGCTAAATTGATAGCACTAAATTCTATATGCGCAATGGAATGAACAATCTTTGCTAAAGAATGGGTAGAATTTACAAATTTAGGGCGTCTAATGCGAGTAGGGTGCAATAATTTTAAAGCAGGGTTAATATTTGTCTTAAAAATACTTCCTTGCTCGTGATTAAAAATGAATTTTTGGCTTTTAAAATCATCATAAAATATAGCAAAATTTTCAAATTTGTTATCAAGATTTTGCTCATAGAGTATTTTTTCAAGTTCATTAAAAAATTCTTTTTGCATTTTAAGTCTTTCTAAAATATTTTTTTGATTTTAATATATAAAACTAAATTTTTACTATAAAAAATTCAAACTAAAGCTTTTTTGGAAAATACATTTTGATAAAAAATAAAATTTGCTATAATTCTTAAGTAGTAATTTAGAACAATTTCATCAAGGATAAACTATGAAAAAATTAAACGAAGAAGAAGCTAGGGTTATTTTAAACAAGGGCACTGAAGCTCCTTTTAGTGGTAAATATAATAATTTTTACGAAAAAGGGATCTATCTTTGCAAGCAATGCGGGTCTAAGCTTTATAGATCTGAAGATAAATTCAAGTCAGGTTGTGGATGGCCAAGCTTTGATGATGAAATCAAAGGGGCTATTAAAAGACTTCCTGATAAAGATGGCATTCGCACGGAAATTGTATGTGCAAATTGCAATGGCCATTTAGGCCATGTATTTGAGGGAGAGGGTTTTTCTGCTAAAAATATTAGACATTGTGTTAATTCCATCTCTTTAGAATTTGTAAAAGGCGAATAATAAATGTTTTCAAATGTAGGCTCTGAGCTTTATTTAATGTTTTTTGCGGGCATAACATTATTGGCTGTGTTAAATCCTTTTGGTAATTTAACGCAATTTTTAGCCATGAGCGATGGCCTACCTTTAGCCCTTAGAAAAAAACTTTTTAGAACTATACTTTATACAGCATTGGCTATTGTGCTTGCTTTTTTATTTTCAGGACCTTTGTTTATGAATTATATTTTTAGGGTTTCTTTAGATGATTTGAGAGTTTCTGGGGGTTTGGTTTTAATTATAATGGCTATTAAAAATTTATTATTTTCAACCAAGCTTGCAACTCAAAGTTTTGATTCTTATCAAGAAGCAAATGAGAAAGAAATTTTACGCCAAAGTTTAATACCTATGGCTTTTCCAATGCTTGTAGGTCCTGGAACCTTAGCTAGTGTGATAGTGATTTCAGAGGATGGTGGATTGGATATAGCTTTTGGAGGTGTGATAATAGCTTTTATTTTTATGTTTGCACTTTTTCATTTTGCTGCTACGATTGAAAAAATTGTTGGAAAGCTTATTTTACATGTCTTTTCGCGTATCGCTCAGGTTTTTATTGTGGCGATGGGGTGTAAGATGATTATAATAGGTATCAAAAATATATTTAACATTTGATTAGACAATAAAAAGTTGATATGAATGCAAATCACAAGCTAATGATAATCAAAAATTAAAAAATAAGTATAAAAATGAAGAGAAGTTATATTTGATTGATTAAGGTGCTAAAATTTGTAAATCCACTTTCTTGATCACATTTTTCTTTTAAAATATTTAAAAATGTTTTTCTTTCGATATTTTTAGCTCCCATAAATTCTAAATGTTTATTATAAACTTGACAATCTATGACAAAATCATAGGGTTTAAGAAGCTTGCAAAGTTTGATTAAAGCTATTTTTGAAGCATTTTTTCTAAGGCTTACCATACTTTCTCCAAAAAAAACCTTACCTATAATCAGTCCATAAATTCCCCCAATTAATTCTTTATCCTCATAAAGTTCTAAAGTATGAACGTATCCTTGCTTAAAAAGCTCATAGTAATTTTCTATAAACTCATCATCAATCCAACTTTGAGGACGCGTGTTGCGACACAAATGGATAAGGCTTAAAAAATCATAATCAAGTTTAATTTGATAAAGATTGATAAATTTTTTCATATTTTTTTGGATATGAATTTCGCTGGGATTTAATACACATCTAGGATCAGGGCACCACCAAGTAACGGGTTTGTTAGTCCATGGAAAAAGCCCAAAACGATAGGCTTTTAAGATAAAATCAGGTTCTAGTTTTTGACTTAAAAAAACGGGTGCGTCTTTGGGCGCATCCATAAGTTTAGAATATAAGATCGAGCTTTCCATTTTTATTAAGCTTGATTTTAGCTATCCCGCCTTTTTTAAGTTTTCCAAATAAAATTTCATCACTGATTTTTTCTCCGATTTCTTCGGAAATAATGCGTTTTAATAATCTTACTCCAAATTCTTTATTGTAGGCTTTTTTCGCTAAGTATAGCTTAGCTTTTTCATCAGCAACTAATTGGATATTTTTAAGATTTTTAGAAATTTCATCTAATTCTTTTTGAATGATTTTAACAAGCACAGTATCATCTAGATCGTTAAAATGAAGAATTTTATCAATACGATTGATAAATTCAGGTGCAAAAAAATCTTTAATAGCACGGTTGCTTTTTTCTTCATTTTTGCTTAGGAATCCAAGCTCATTGCTTTCTTTTAGTCCTAAATTTGAAGTCATGATTATAATAGTATTTTTAAAGTCAGCTTTAAAGCCACTATTGTCTGTAAGCTCTGCATTATCAAAGATTTGCAAGAAAGTATTGCTTAAATCAGGATGAGCTTTTTCTATCTCATCAAAGAGGATAAGACTGAAAGGATTTTTTCGAACCGCATTGCTTAAAAGTCCTCCATCTTCATATCCCACATATCCTGCAGGAGAACCTATGAGTTTGCTTATGCTATGTTTTTCTGCATATTCGCTCATATCAAAACGCTCTAAATTTAAACCTAAAAATTCTGCTAAAACTTTGCAAAGTTCAGTTTTTCCAACTCCGCTAGATCCTGTAAATAAAAATACTCCTCGTGGGGTATTTAAATTTTTAAATCCTGCAAAACTTTGTTTTAGGGTCGCAACAAGCTTGTCAATCACTTCATCTTGACCAAATATTTTTGCCTTTAAATTAAGACTTAGATTCATCAAGGCTTTATTTTGATCAAATTCAAACATTTTATGATGATGAGTCATTTTGGCTAAAACTTGTTCTAAATCTTTAATATCGGCATTTTTTTTAGTTTTTGCCTTAAGAACATAAGAAGCTCCAAGCTCATCGATAAGATCTATAGCACTATCAGGAAGGTATTTATCGCTGAAAAATTTCTTGCCCCAAACAACAGCTTGCTGAAGGACTTCATCACTAATTTTAATCTTATGAAAATCCTCATATTTGCTTTTTAAGCCTTGTAAAATTTGAAAAGCTTCTTCTTGGCTTGGTTCATCTACATTGATTTTAGCAAAACGGCGACTTAAGGCTTTGTTTTTATCAAAAGTATTTTTATATTCCATAAAAGTGGTTGCACCTATACATTTTAAAGTGCCATTGCTTAAGGCTGGCTTGAGTAGATTAGAAAAATCTGTATGTGATTCTCCAGTTGCTCCAGCTCCAACTATGGTGTGAATTTCATCTATAAATAAGATAGCATTAGGAAGTTTTTGAAGTCCTTCTAAGACTTCTTTGATTCGTTTTTCAAAATCGCCACGATATTTAGTCCCTGAAAGCAATCCTGCTATATCTAGGCTAAAAATTTTAGCATTTTGCAAATTTTTTGGAACTTTTTTTTCAGCAATGGCCAATGCAAGTCCTTCAACTATCGCAGTTTTTCCAACTCCAGCTTCTCCGATTAAAATAGGATTGTTTTTCTTGCGTCTTGATAGGATTTGTATAATGCGCTCAAGCTCGAATTTTCTTCCTATTAAAGGGTCTATTTTACCTTTTTGCGCCAAAAGCGTTAAGTCGCTTGCGTAAGAATTTAAATTTTCTATTTCGCTATTTTGTTTAAAATCTTGAATTTTTTCTAAATTCATACCATGTTTTTGTAAAAGAAAGCTCGAATATGTTCTATCATCTTGGATGAGTTTTTCTAAAAAATCAATGATTTTTATTTCATTTTTATGATTAAGAATTTCATCTAAAACTATAGAATTAACAGGTTCGATTTCTTGATCCAAACTTTGGTTTTTTTCTGCTATATAATTTTTAAGTTCACTTTCTAAAAGTTCAAATTCGGCATCTGCGAGTTCTTCAAATATTGATTTAAAATCTGAACTTAGTTTTAATATAGCAAAAAGCACATGCTCACAAGTTGTAAATTCATGACGATTGATAGTGCTTAAATGTTTAGCATTATCAAGGTATTTTTGTAAATTTTCTTGATATTTCATTCTTCTTCCACTCTAGTTTGTAAAGGAAAATTTGCCAATTTAGCAGCATCAGAAACTTTTTTTTGCTTTGAAAGTGCAATTTCTTGAGTGTAAATTCCACAAATTCCACTGCCATTAAGATGAACCTCTAACATAATTTTATTAGCTGTTTCAAAATCATGGTAGAAAATATTGATTAAAACTTCAATAACAAAGTCCATCGTGGTTACATCATCGTTTAATAATATAACCTTAAACATTTTAGGCTCTTTAAGCTTACTTTTTTCTAATACTTTTAACTTTGGCATTATTTTTCTTTATAAATTTTATCTAAATCATCTTGTATAAAATCTGTTGGAATTTTACCTAAATAAAAATTTGTTGAAGTGTTACTATCCCAATAATTGCTAAGATTTTGATAAATTCCATTTTTCATTACTACTTTAAAAGGCAATTGCTCCATGCTTTGATAATCTATATCTTTTAAAATTTGAGCAATAATACGATCATTTTGCGAATCATTACTTAAGAAATAATAAGCTCCATAATCATCAGCAAATTTTTTAACCGTTTCATCACTTACATCTTCAAAATGTGTTAGCCCCATGATAATAAATTTATTTGAGTTATTTTTCCAAAGTTTGCTAAGCTCTAAAGCTTCTTCTTTGCAAGGAGCGCAAAAAGTTCCAAAAAAATCAATCATCAACACTTTATCTTCCTCGCCTTCAACAATGAAGCCTTTATTGGTTCGAATTAAGGTTTTAGCTCCTCCATTTACGCTATTTAATACAATCTTATCGCCTTTGCTGTATTCTTCAAACATAAAATCATTTTGTATGTCTTCTTGGTGCGAACAAGCGCTTATAAAAAAACCTATAATGATAAAAAATGACAATATCGTTTTCTTTTTCATACTAGTCCTTTATTTGTAATTTTTCATAGCAGATCTTGCTTCCATATCTGCTTGTTTTTTCTTTAAACTTTCGCGTTTATCGTGCAGATTTTTTCCTTTGGCTAAGGCTAGCGTGGCTTTAACTTTGTTTTTATGGTTAAAATAGAGTTCTAAGACTACCAAGGTGTATCCCTCAATACTAACTTTGCCTAAAAGCTTATCTATTTGTTTGCGGTGCATTAAAAGTTTTCTAGCAGCTCTTTCTTCATGTTTATAATAAGAATGCGTAGTGCTAAGGTGCGATATATGAGCATTTAGCAAAAATAATTCACCCTTAATAATACGCACAAAAGAGTCTTTTAAATTTGCCCTTCCAGCGCGTAAAGCCACGACTTCACTACCCTTTAAAACCACTCCTGATTCAAAGCATTCTATAATGCTATAATCAAATAAGGCTTTTTTATTTCTAGCAATGACTTTCATTGATGTACCTTAAAAACACTACTTCCGCTTCCACTTAGGAAAAAACCTTGTTCTAAAAAAAGAAACATTTTAGGATATAAAGTTACACAAGGAGTAAATAAATCATTAAGCTGGGTATTTTTAAAAGTTTCCAAAAGTTCTTTCGTGTTTAAATCTTTGTAAATTTTAGCTTCAAGAATGTTTTTTTCAAAATCAATTTCCCTTTTATCAAATTCATCATAAACTTTTTTAGTTTGACAAGATACTTCAGGAAAAACCCATTCTAGGCTCGGTATAGTATCATTAAATTCTTCTATGATTTCACCACATCCGCTTACATTAGCACTTTCAAAACCACTCAAGAAAAAAGCAATATCACTGCCTAGTTGAGTGCTTAATTCTATAAGTTTTTGAGTGCTTAATTTTAAGTTTAGTTCTTCATTAATTAGCATTAAAAAACTTGCGCAATCACTACTACCTCCCCCAAGTCCTGCACATGTGGGGATATTTTTGATTAATTTTAAGCTTTTGGTTTTAAAAAATTCTTCTAATTTATTTTGATAGCCATTTTGACAAAGTAAATGATAAGCTTTTGTGATGATATTATCCTCGCAATTAAAATTGCTAATGATTTCAAAACCTTTAGGAGAATTAGAGCTTTTTTCAACGATATGAATTTCATCAAAAAGGTTTTTTAAAAGTATAAAGCGAGATTCTAAAAGATGATATCGTCTTTTATCAAATCCGACAAGTTTTAAAAAAATATTTGCTTTAGCATATGCTTTCATGGGATCAATTTTTTGCTTAAATCATCTAATTTAACATCGTTTTTTACCACAGAATGTAAATTCTCATCTTTGATTTGAGTAAGGAGTTCTTTTCTTAAAATCATTAGAGATTTTGGAGCATCGATGCCTATTTTGGCATATCCTTTTCCAGTTTGAACGATTTTGATTTCAATTCCTTCACCAATAACAATACTTTCATTTTCTTTTCGCGATAATATTAACATTTTTCAACCTTATTTAAAAGATATTCTACTTTATTTTCTTTAATATTTATAATACTAAAATACTTTTTATTTTCTATATAATAAAAACCCTCATCTTGAAATTTTAATTCTTCCAAGGATATTTTAGTGCCATTTTCAAGTTTTATTAAATCTTTAATGAAATTGGGCTTTAAATTTAGATATTCTAACACATTTAAGCTTTTTTCGTGATTATAAAAAAATTCTCCCTCACGGGTGCGCTCAAGAGAACTTAAAGTGGCATTAATACCTAATTTTTTAGCAAAAAGCTCACAATAAGATCTTATATAAGCTCCTTCGCTAACGCTTAATTCAAGCTGTAAAAAGGGATGAGTATAATGTATGATTTTGCAAGAGAAAATTTCCATTATACAAGATTTTAACTCTATATTTTCACCTCTTTTGGCAAATTCATAAGCTCTTTTACCTTCTATTCTTTTAGCACTAAATTGCGGTGGAGTATAAGAAATTTTTCCTAAAAGTTCCATTTTGATTTGTTCTAAGAGTTTAATGTCAAAAGCTTTTATAAGCTTTATTTCTTGTATGTTTTTATTATCAAGACTTAGAGATTTAACCCCAAGCCAAAGTGTTGCTTGGTATGTTTTTGGAGTTTTTTTTAAAAATCTAAAAAGCTTAGTGTATTGCCCAAAGGCGACTATTAAAACCCCTTTGGCAAAGGGATCTAAGGTTCCTGAATAACCTGCCTTTTTATTTTTATATCTTTTTTTTATCTGACCTAAAAAAGCATTAGAACTCATTTCTGCGGGTTTAAAAGCAACAAAAATTTTATTCATACGGCTTTTTCCACAAAACTTGCCATAATAATGCGTTCTATCCCGCCAAAATTTATGGTAAGTTTTTCTTCTTTTGCGCTTTTATTGACACTAATAACGCGTCCTATGCCAAAAATTTTATGTTTGACTAGATCTCCTTTATGATATCCTTGTTCGGTTTTGTTTATAGAGATTTTTTTTGTTAATTGACTTTCTTCTAAAAAACGACTAGAGTCTAATTCCGTGCGACTTCCTCGGTAAAAACGAGATTTTGCAATGCTTAGCGATAGACATTTTTTAGCGCGAGTGATAGCCACATAAGCAAGGCGTCTTTCTTCTTCTATATCGCTTTCATTCAAAGGAAAAAATCCTTCTTCAAGTCCTACTATAAATACATGATCAAATTCCAAACCCTTGCTCGCATGCACACTCATAAGATATACACATTCTCCCTCAATCCCATCTTGATCGCTTAACAGTGAAATTTCACTTAAAATATCTTCTAGGGTTGTTTGTGGTTCTTCTTTTATTTTTTCTTTGATGCTTGCATAAAATTCATCAATATTTAATACGCGCTCATCGCCATCCTCTTGAAGAGCGTAAAATTCTTTAAGAGCAAAAAGTTCTTCAAATTTTTCAATCATTTTTTTTAAATCAGAATATTCTCTAAGTTTGTAAATATTTTGTATGAATTTTTTTGCCTCATTTTGTGCTTTTTTAAGAGAAAAAATTCCCACACCGCCATCGCTTTCGCACAATGCTTCAAAGAGTGAAATTTTTCTTTTTTGTGCATAATCTTCTAAATTTTGTAAAGCTTTTTCACCTATGCTTCTTTTAGGCCTATTGATAATGCGTTTAAAGGATAAATCATCATTAGGGTTGATTAAAATTCTAAAATAGCAAATGAGATCTTTGATTTCAAGTCTTTCATAAAAACGCATTCCGCTTAGCAATTTATAAGGAATTTTTTCCTTCATAAAGGCTTCCTCTATGGATCTTGAAAGAGCATTGATACGAAATAAAACAGCAATTTCTCCAGCATAAATGCCCGAATTTAAAAGCTCTTTGATTTTTTTAGCCACCAATGCACTTTCGATTTTTTCATTATCTGAACTTAGAATTTGAATATCTTCACCCTCATCTTTTGTGCAAAGTAGGGTTTTTCCAAGACGTTTTTTATTGTGTGATATTAGGTTATTAGCAGCTTTTAAAATCATACCCACAGAACGATAATTTTGCTCTAATTTAACAAGTTTTACATTTGAAAATTCACTTTGGAAATTTAAAATATTTTCTATCTTTGCACCACGCCAACTATAAATGCTTTGATCATCATCACCTACAACGCATATATTTTCATGAACGCAGCAAAGATTTTTAAGAATTTTGTATTGTAAAGCATTGGTATCTTGATATTCATCGACTGTGATATAACGATAAAAAGAGCTTTGCTCTTTGGCGAAATTTTGATCATTTTCCAAAAGAATATTGGTCAAAAGTAAAAGATCATCAAAATCTACGAAATTGTGCTTGAGTAAATATTCTTGATAGTTTTGATAATAAATAGCAATTTTTTGCAAGGCTTGGTGTTTGATTTCATTATCTTTTAACAATTCTAGATCATTAAATACATCTTGAACACTTTTACTTTCATTTTTAAAGTGTGATATAAACTGAAGAATTTGATGAGGGCTAGTTTTATCATCATTAATGAGTTCTTTTAAAATTTTTTTAGAATCATCATTATCGATGATAATAAAATTATTTTTTCTTCCTAATCTTTCTATATGGAGTTTTAAAAACAATAAGCCAAATTTATGAAAAGTGCAAAGTAAAGGATTTTCATTGCTATTAAGAAGGCTTAAGGCTCTATTTTTCATCACACTTGCAGCCTTGTTTGTAAAGGTTAGGGTTAGGGTATTGATAGCAGGAATTCCAACTTCCCCAATCATATAGGCAAGACGCGTTGTAATTGTTTTGGTTTTTCCACTACCCGCACCTGCTAGTATAAGCATAGGGCCATCGATATGACTTGCAGCCTCTTTTTGACTTTCGTTTAAACCTGTAAATAAATTCATTTTTTGAAAATGTCTTTGTTTTTAGGGTTGTTTAAAAAGATATTTTTGGATTTTTGTGACTTTGTATTATCTTTGCGTTTGTAAAAACTAAAATTAACAAACAAAACGCTATTTTCAACTTGAATTTGAGTAATTGCTCCAAGATCTACTTTAACATAGCTAGCAAAATCATCAGGACCAAAACCTGCATGAAATTGTATATGATCTTTTTCTAATTGAATGGACTCAAAAGTATATCCTCCAAGGACAAATAATGCAAAAGGATTTTGTTTAACATCCAAATTTTCAGGCAACACAGGATCAAAATCAATAAAATTTGTATTAGCCACTATAGAAAATTCTATATTTTCTTGGATTAAGATTGAAAGTAAATCATAGCAATTTTTTTGCATTAAAGCAATGAATTTTTCATTTTCAAGAATTTTTTCTATCATTATTTTAGCCTCATAAATTCATCGATAAGTTTTTTGATTTCTACTATACCTATTTCCCAAAAGCTTTTATCTTCTATATCAAATCCAAACATTCCCACAAGTTCTTTTGGACTCACGCTTCCTCCAAGAGAGAGCATTTTGATATAAAGTTCTTTAAAATTGCTACAAGCATTGCTCTTGTAAAGCCCATAAAGCGCGAGTACTAAAAGCTGGGCATAAGCATAAGCATAACAATAAAAAGGGCTATGGATAAAATGAGGAATATAACTCCACCAAAGGGCATAATTTTTACTTAGTTCCACGCTTTCACCAAACATTTTTTGAGATTCTTCCATCCAAATTTGAGAAATTTCTTCACTTTTTAGCTCATTTTCATTAGCATGAATGCGTCTTTCAAAACAAGTGAAATTAATCTGTCTATAAAGAGTGGCGAAAATATCTTCGATTTTTGCAGCATAAAGCGCTAACAATTCTTCTTTTTTGAGCTTGTTTTTAACATAATCAAATACCAACATTTCAGCAAACACTGAAGCAGTTTCAGCTGTAGTTAAAGGAGTATTTTGATTTAAAAAAGAAACATTATAAGAAAGTTTTTGATGTATGGTGTGTCCTAACTCATGAGCAAGCGTAAAAAGATCGCGCCTTCCATCTGTATAATTTAGCAAGATAAAAGGATGAGTATCTGGGGTAGCTGAATGTGAAAAAGCACCACTTTGTTTTTTATCTTGTGGATAAACATCTATCCAACCCTTTTCAAATGCTTCTTTTGCAATATCTCCAAAAATAGGAGAAAAATCATAAAAAGCATTTAAAATGATTTTTTTACTTTCCTCAAAACTGAATTTTGCCTCTTTGCCAATGGGTGCATAACGATCATAATCTTTAAGTTTGTTAAAGCCTAAAATTTGTTTTTTTCTTTTATAGAAATTAGATACGAGGTAAAAATGTTTTTGCGTGGTTTGAATCAGCGAATCAACACTTTGTTGGGTGATTTGATTTTGCAAGTGCCTTGGAGTTTCTGCGCTTTCATATCCGCGTAATTTGCAGATATTGTTTAATTCTGTTTTGATCATATTGAAAATAAAAGTGAGTAAATTTAAATTTTTATCAAGAGCTTTGGTAAATTTTTTAGCGGCTTTTTTTCTTATTTTTCTGTCATTATTGTAAAGCTTGCTTAAAATTTCTTCCTCGCTAAGCTTATTGCCTTCGAAAGGAATTTTTAATGCAGTCATGCTTTCATCAAATAATCTACTAAAAGCATTAGCTCCTGTGTTTGAAAGATAAAGCATTATGCGTTCTTCTTTTTGGCTTAGATTATAGCGTTTATTTTGAAGAAGATTTTGCAAGTAAAAATCATAGCCCTTGCAAAATTTAATCAATTCTTTAGTTTTTTCTTCACTAAGTTCACAAAATTCTAATTCAAAAAATAATAAATTTTCTTCTATTTTTTTACATTCTTGTTCATATTTAGCATAAAAAGAACCCTTGGAGCTATCCTTAGCAAAGCATAAATAAGCATAAGTCATAATTTTTGAGAGTATTAAATGTAAATGTTCGTATTCTTTTAAAGCGTTTAGAAAATCATCAGGGTTTAATTTATCTAAAGTAGTAGAATAATTTTTTTTGAATTCTTTAGATTGTTGAATATAGTTTTGCGTTGTGTTTTCTAATTCATCTTCGTTTTTAAACAATACTCCCAAATCCCAAGTTAACATATTTTCTCCTTAGCTTTCTAAAATCAATTTTTTTAAAACAGCCATTCTGATAGCAACGCCATTTTTAACTTGTTTTAAAACTAAAGCTCTTTCATCATCCATCACTTCATCGCTTATATCGATATTTCTATGTACAGGGCCAGGATGGAGCAAGATGAGTTTTTTATCTTTAATCAAATCAAGCTTGATACAAAAATCATTTGCATAATCTTTTAAAGAACCATAAATGATTTTATTATGTCTTTCTGTTTGTGTTCTTAAGCTCATTATAATATCGGTTTTTGAGATTAAATCTTCATTTAAAGAATAAGATTTTTTTAAAGGTGAATGAGGCATAAAATGGGGCGGTGCCACAAAGGTGATATCTAAACCAAATCTTGTTAGAAGCTCAGCATTTGAAGAGGCAACTCTTGAATTTTTAATATCTCCTACGATTAAGATTTTTCTACCCTTGATATCACCTTTAAAATGTTCATAAATTGTAAAAAGATCAAGTAGGGCTTGAGTAGGGTGTGCATGTTTGCCATCTCCACCATTTACAACAGGACAATGCATATGAGAAGCTAAAATATGAGGTACTCCTGAATTTGCATGTCTTACTATGATAGCATTAGGACTCATAGCGTCTAAATTAGTCGCTGTATCATAGAGTGTTTCGCCTTTACTAGAGCTCGATCTTGAAACATCAAGGCGTAAAATTCTAGCTCCTAGTCTTCTTGCGGCACTTTCAAAGGATGAGAGTGTACGCGTGGAATTTTCAAAGAATATCGTTGTAACACTTTTGCCTTCGAGTAAGGTTCTAGGTTTTTCATCTAAAAAATTTCTTGCTTCTTCAAAAAGCTCCATTATTTCATCATTAGTAAAATCTTTTGTTGTGATGAGATGCCTCATTGTATTTACCTTATATTGTAATTTAACTCATCTTTAGAACAAATAGCACTAAATAAAACATCTGTTGAGCTATTTAATGCCGTTTCAACACTATCTTGTACTACGCCTATGATAAACCCTATTGCAACTACTTTCATAGCGATATCATAGTCTATGTTAAATAAAGAGCAAGCTAAAGGGATAAGTAAAAGCGAACCGCCCGCTACGCCACTTGCGCCACAAGCTGCAAAAGTAGCAATAATGCTTAATAAAAAGGCTTGCAAAAAACTTACTTGTATGCCAACGCTATGTGCGGCGCTAAGGCTTAGTATAGCTATGGTTACTGCTGCACCTGCCATGTTTATGGTTGCTCCAAGAGGGATGGAGATACTATAAAATTCTTTATTGATTCCAAGTTTAGCACAAAGTGCCATATTTACAGGAATATTTGCAGCTGAGCTTCTTGTAAAAAAAGCAAAAAAAGCGCTGTGTCTTAAGCAGATAAAAATCAAAGGAAAAGGATTTTTTCTAGTATAAATGAAAACAATTAAGGCATTGATTACAAAAGCAACAAAAAGCATAGTAAGTACAAGCAATACTAAGAGTTTTGCGTAGCTTAACAATCCTTGCGCTCCTGTTTGTGCCACAGAATTAGCCACCAAACCAAAAATTCCAAAAGGAGCGAGTTTTACTATAAATTTAACAATTTTTAAAACCCCTTCATTGATATCTACAAAAATTTGTTTTGCTTCTTGCGAGCAATTTTTCAAAGCTATACCACCGCCTATTGCCCAAGCTAAAATTCCTAAATAATTTCCACTTGAAAGTGCATTGATAGGATTATCTACTATATTTAAAAGTAAATTCTTAAAAATTTCATTTAAATGCATAGGAGAAGTATTTTCTGCTTTTTGAACTCCTTCTAGGACTAATTCCACAGGAAACATAAAACTTGCAATCACTGCACAAGCTGCTGCTAAAAAAGTTCCTACAATATATAAAATGACAATATTTCTTATCTTAGAACTACTTTGAGAAAAATCTCTCGTACAAATCGAAGTTAAAATGAGTATAAAGACAAGAATAGGAGCTATAGCTTTTAAAGCATTGGTAAATAAAACTCCCAATAAATTGACAACTTCAGCTATTTCCTTAGAGCTTATTCCTACGAGTATGCCTAAAATTATACCTGCGCAGATTTGAAGGATTAGACTACCTTTGGCGTAGCTTTGAACTAGTTTTGAGAACATAAGAACCTTTATTATTTTGAAATTTGATGCAATATATCGGACTTGATTTTAACGAACTTTTGCTTAATTTTAGTGAATTTTTTAAAGCATTAAGCTTGAATAAATTTATTTGAGTTAGAATTGTAACTCATTTTTTATGAAAGGACTTTTTATGTATCTATTCACTTCAGAAGTCGTAAGCGCAGGTCATCCAGATAAATGCGCTGATATAATCGCTGATACAATAGTGGATATACTCTTGAAAAATGACAAAAATTCAAGGGTGGCGAGTGAGGTTTTTGTCGCAGGAAATAAGGTTGTGATAGGAGGAGAAGTCAAATCAAATCACAAGCTTAGTAAAGCTGATTACGATAATTTAGTTAAAGATGTTTTGAAAAATATAGGCTATGATGGAGCAGGATATTTTAGTAAAGAACAATGTTTGCATCCTGATGAAGTTGATGTTATGGTATTTTTAAATGAGCAAAGCCCTGATATTAATCAAGGTGTAGATCAAGAAGATGGAGAAACGGGTGCTGGGGATCAAGGTATTATGTTTGGTTTTGCAAGTTGTGAGGCTAAAGAGTATATGCCAGCAGCTATAAGCTACGCAAGAGCGCTTTGTGATAAGGTTTATGCTTATGCAAAAGCTCATCCGCAAGAGTTGGGTGTAGATATTAAAACTCAAGTGACTATTGATTATGGTACAAAAGCTAATTTTGAAAATTGTAAACCGCAAAGTATTCATACTATCGTTGTTTCTGTACCTTGCGTTGAAAGTATGAAAATAGAGGATTTAAGAGCTTTAGTAAATAAATTGATCCTAGAAAGTGATTTACCAAAAGAACTTTTTAATCCTGAAAAAACTAGAATTTTGATCAATCCAACAGGAAAATATGTCAATCACTCTTCTTTACATGATAGTGGTTTAACAGGAAGAAAACTTATAGTGGATAGTTTTGGAGGATATGCTCCTATAGGAGGGGGTGCGCAATCTAGCAAGGATTATACCAAGGTTGATAGAAGTGGACTTTATGCGGGCAGATGGCTTGCTAAAAATATAGTCGCAGCAGGACTTGCTAAAAAATGTATAGTTCAACTCAGTTACGCCATAGGTGTTGCTAAACCTACTTCTGTAAGTGTAGATTGTTTAGGAACCAATACAGGGGTAAATGATGATGTTTTAAGTGATTTTGTAATGAAAAATTTCTCTTTAACCCCAAATTGGATTCGTGATAAATTTGGTCTTGATAAACCTAGCAAAGACACTTTTCTTTATGCTGATGTAGCAGCTCGCGGACAAGTAGGACAAAAGGATTATCCTTGGGAAAAACTTGATGCTATAGATCAATTTAAGACTTTAATTAAATAAGCCTTGTTTTTCAAGGCTTATCATACTTTAAATTTCATCTTAATATAAAACCAATTTAAAATTCAAACTTCATCAATAGACTTATTGAGATTGTAAAAGAATATATAGGCAAAAGTATCCACGATACAAGGTATGATAGTCCATTTCTTATGAATATGAAAAAGACAGAAAAAGCTTATTTATAATCGCAGAAAGAAAAACAGACAAGCGATTGTTTAAATATCTAATAAGAGATTTTAAAGATTTAAAGGCTTTACAAAAAGCAAAGGATAAAGCCGAAGAGTTATTTTATCTTGATAGTGAGATGGTTGAAAACTCTAAAAAAATGCAAGGGATATTAAAAGGCTTGATAGATAAAAATAATTCTTAAGCCTTAATATCTATGCTTTTTAGTGCAGAGTTTAAAGAAAGAATTTTATTAAATTC
>NZ_AINS01000048.1 GCF_000254135.1 Campylobacter coli LMG 9860 | reverse complement strand
ATATTGTTTTTGCATTTTTACTCCTTTATAAAAAATATAATTATATTATAATAATATTAAAATAGAATTAAATTAATATCATAATGATATCATAATGATATTAATTTATAATATATTACTTATTTGACTAAACGCTTTATCTTTGAAAATTTTAAGCCTTTGTTTTGACATTAGAGAAAAGCTTTTATCTTGCATAGCTTCACCAAAAGTTAAATTCTTTGAAGTGAGTTCTAAAAGATCTTTGCCGAAAGTATCTTTACTTAAAGCATTAAGATAGACAATGGCTTTGATTTTTTCTTTGATAGCTTGATACTCTTTAGTTTCTTCAAACTCTAAATTATCTTTGATAATTGATCCGTGATATTCATTAATCCACACCACAAAAGAACAATTAAAAGCTTCTGTTAGTTGTGTTAATCCCAAAATGGTATCATCTCTTGCTTGACCACCTACAATTGGAACATGCATATAAACTTCTAAATTATTGTTTGTTAAAAAGTCTAAAACCTCATTTTCTTTAAGATAATCAATTAAAGGTATAAAAGTAGTCGCACCGCTATCAATAATATAGTTTTCAGCCTTTTTTTCAAAAGCTAATTCTACAATTTTATCAAAGGCACGGACATCAAATTTGCCATCATCATCAATAAGTTGCAAGAATTTAGCTTTTAAGGCTTTTACATTAAGTAAAGTTGTATTGTTAGGATCAGTATCAATAGCAACGATACTTTCTCCTTTATCTAAAAAATATTGACATAGTAAAGAGCTTATAAAGCTTTTTCCTATACCACCTTTACCATTTAAAACAAAATGTATTTTTGCCATTTTTACTCCTTTATAAAATATCGCTGACTTGTTTATCTAGTGTTACTTTTGATCTTGCTAAAAATGCGGGATCTTTAAAGTATAAAATTTGTTTTCCATAAATAGGGGCTTGCCCTGCAATAAAAATTAACATATCGCCAGGAGCGATTATCTTGTCATCTTTATCTTTTTTGGCTGAAGGTAATCGCATACATTCATCGGCAGTAATTAAAGGGCGTTGCACCTCTTGTATTGTTTCGCTTACATTGCCAAGCATTACGGCGGTTCTTTTTCCCGAGCTTGTAAGAGATTTTTTAATAATAGTTGTAATTCCGCCCATTTCGGATAAGAGTTTTGCGGTTTCTATTTTGTTTGGTGCAAATGCTATTCTTATGTGGCAATTTGAAATAATT
Organism: Campylobacter coli LMG 9860; assembly: GCF_000254135.1. GTDB lineage: Bacteria > Campylobacterota > Campylobacteria > Campylobacterales > Campylobacteraceae > Campylobacter_D > Campylobacter_D coli. Next base: position 7,375 of record NZ_AINS01000048.1, on the reverse strand, counting down.
GTTTCCTTTTCGCCATAAATAGAATAAAGTTGTTGTATATCTTGAATAGATCCGTAAAACTTCATTCCATATCCTGCCATATAAGCAAGATTTTCTTCAAGCACTCCTAACTTTCCAAACATAGTTAGCTCATCGGCTAATACTAACATTTTGTGTTTGTATCTTTTTATATTTTCTCCATTTTTAAAATTCAAAGAATCATCCGTTAAAGTTCTAAAAATTTGATTGATAAGTAAATTAAAAAATGGACGCAACCTATCCTTTTGCCCTGGCGGAATGATTAAATAAAGACTGATAGGGCTTTCATAATTCATTAAATCTTTGATTTTAAAATCGCTTTTTGCTGTATTTTTTGCTAAGATAGGATCAATATAAAGATTTAAAGCTTCCGAAGCTGTTCCTACTACACCGCTTAATTCTTGTGTAGCTTTATTTTTCATTGATCTTGAAATGCTTTGAATAATTTCTTGTGTATTTTTATCCATTGTAGAAATATCACATTCAACCATTTCTTCTAATAGTTCATCGATACTTTGATTTGGATCGTTAATAAATTTATAAATATCGGTTAGATTTGGGGTATTTTCGCCTCGATATTTTTTTAAATGTAAAGCATAAAGTATAATTGAAACTAAGAAATTTCCCGCCTCACTTTTAAAATAAGATGTGCTACCTTGAGTAGGATTAGTAGGGGGCGTTTCGCCTTTGAAAATGAGATTAATTGCAATATTTTGAGTGTCTTTAATCTCGTGCATTGTTTCCAGCCTTATTTCTTCTAAAATATTAAATTTTACGGCACTATCATCTAAACAAGTCGGATCTAATTTTAATACTTTATTTTTGGCGTATTTTTGTCGCCAACCCGCAGTTAAAGCCCATAGCTCACCTTTTATATCAAAAATAAGTGCAGACTCTTCCCAGGATAAAAGTGTAGGTAAAAGTAAGCTTACGCCTTTACCGCTTCTTGTAGGTGCAAAAAGCATTACGTGTTCAGGACCATCATGTCGTAAATAATGAAGTGTTTTTTTGTGTTCAAAACCACCGATATACACACCTTTATCTTTATCAAATACGCCACTTTCTTTGACTTCTTCTAAAGTAGCCCAATGTGCCGATCCATGAAGATTTTCTATTGCTTTTGCTTTACGCAAAAAGGCGAGTTTCACCAAAATAAAAACAATAAAACAAAACGCAACACCTGCAAACATTAACATAAAAAATTTTTTGAAAAAATCAGGATAAAAAGAATAATAAGCGTAACTCCAAGAAATCCACTTAAAAGGATTATAAAATCCATAAAGTGAGGTTTCACCTAAGCTAGGGGAGTAATTAAACGATTTTGCTAAATATTGCGTTGCAATTTGGCTAATAATAGTAAATGTTAGGAAAATTCCAATAAGTCCTAACATATAAACTAAAGCTTGATTAGTTTGTTTTTTCATAAAGAAATCCCTATATCTTTTTTGGCTGTTATCTCTTTATTGATACCTTTATTTTTATCTAGCGCTTTAGTAGTGGCTTTTTCAACCATTAGTTGCTTTGCAATTTGTTCTTTTAATTGCTTTTTAATTTCTTCCAATCCTCTGCTTTTCATTAAATCGTTAAAATCACTTAAACCTTTTTGCGCTTCTTGATTTGTAAAATTTGGTAATACAACTTTTACTTCGGGATATTTTTTTTGTATGCCTAAGGCTGTTTCTTTGCCTACATTCTTATTGCCGTTTAATTCTTTTTTTACATCATTATCCCCTGCAATAATGATATTCATTTTAGGGTATTTTTCTTTTATATTTGTTACGATAATTTCTAAATTTCCAGCATCTACTCCCATTATAGTAGGAGATTTTGTAGCTTCATAGACACTAGCACTTGTCGCAAATCCTTCACAAATATAAACTTCATTGACATTATTTAAATTCTTTGCACCAAGTAAGAAAAAATTACCTTGCTTTTTCGCAGGGTATTCTATGCCTTGCTCTTTTTCTTCTGCTGTGCGTGTAGCTCCTATCATTTTATCACCATTAGCGAAGATTCTTTGCGTAGCCCAATATTTGCCTTCAATATCTCTTAAAGGAATCAATAAGTTGCCGTTTTTGTCTTGTTTGAGATAAAAATTTTTATCAAAGCCTTTTTCTTTTAAATACGGGTGTTCTGAATTAGCCCATCTTGCATTGTTGTATTCATTTTCTAATTTCACAGCGGTATTTTCATACGCTTGATTTAATTCTTTATCTCTTTGCTCTTTTAAGGCTTTATTATGTTCTAAAGCGTTTTGCAGATTTATTTCTTTATTTTTGGTGTTTTCCAAAGAATTAGCACTTTTCCAATTTTCTTTAATACCAGTTTTGTAATTTTGCACAAATCCTGCAGGGTGTCCATTTAAAAAACCTACATAAGCTCCGCTTTTTTCTCTCCCTTTATCCCCTATAACGCTAACTCTATGAAGTTTGCCGTCCATTATAGGCTGACCTTCAATATTAAGCTCATATTTTTCTAAAAAAGCTTTAAATTCATCATGAGTATTGTTGTAACTTTGTGTTAATGGTGATTGATTTAGCCATTGAGTGAAATTTTTTAAATCCGCACCCTTAGGAGCATACCACATTTTAGCTTCTTTATCCCATTTTGCACCTGCTTTTTTAGCAAATTCTTTTTCCTCAAAAGGAACATATAAGTAAGTTTTTCTAGTTGCCAAGTTTAACTCCTTATCTTGTTTAAGCGCTTGATTTTGAGTATTTGAATTTTCAAGCTCTATTTTTTGTTTTTGCTCCAAAGAAAGACTTTCAATAAAATTAACAATTTTGGTAGCGTCTGAAGTGGCTTTAAAAATTTCATTTGGCTTATCTTCTAAAATTTGCACCCAACTATCAATATATGATAAGTGTTGTCCTGGATCATAATCTAAGCCTATTTTACCATTAAATAGAAAACTTGCAATTTCGGCTCTTAATTCTTCTTTGGCGTATTCTTTAGAACCAAAAGGGTTTTTTAAATCTCTATTTAATCGACTTTCATGACCGCTCCAATGTCCTAATTCATGCAAAGCAGTTGTATAGTAAGCGCCTTCACTTAAAAAATTTTCTTTCGGGGGTAGTGTAATAGTATCATTTGCGGCATTATAAAAAGCTCTATTTCCTTTGTGATGAATAATTGCTTTTGAATCATCTAAAATTTTTTGCGCTTCTTTAATTATTTGAAAATTATCAATCTCTTGCTTTTGCTCCAATTTTGGCATATTTTCGATTTGCTCGGCATTAAAAACATAAGAGAAAAATACTTTAGGATTCTCTAATTTTACTTCGATTTGCTCTACTTCTCCTTTTTCATTTGTAATAACATTACCTTCCTCATCTAATTTATCAACCATTTCGCTAAATTGCCAATATTGAATCAAAGTCGATTTTTCACCTTTTCTAACTTGCGCATTAATACTTTGTGCTTGTTTATAAGTAAGCCACCTAGGATCATTATAATTTTGTAGCATTAAATTAATGCTATTTATGCCGTTATAAGGCTTGTTTGTAATCGGGTTATAAGGCATATTGTTAGCTAGATCAATACCTTTCCAAGGTTTAATCCATGGTGCAGTTCCATTTTTTAAGCTTTCTATGATTTTATCGGCTGTTTCTTGTATGAAATCCTTATTTTTCATGAAATTATCCTTGATCTTCTGTGCCTTCTTTGGCATCATCTTCGCTTAAGGCATTTTCTTTAAATGCACCTAATTCTTCAGCAGTTAATGGATCAACCTCATAGCTGAAATTTGGTATTGTTTCTAGTTCTTTAAAATCCTTCATAATTTTCTCCTTCTTCAATATTAGGTATTGTTTGTTTTTCTTTTTTTGGTGTTCTAAAATCTATCTCTTTTGCTTTTATTCGGTGTTTTGAGTAAATTTTTCCTTCATGCTCCCAAGTGTCTTGAGTTAGTTCTCCAACCACATCAACTGAAATGCCTTTTTTTAAATATGGGTGCATGGCATTAGCAAAAGAACCAAAAAGAGATACTTCGATATAAGTTGAATTTTCTATCTCTTTGTATTTTCTGTTGTTTGCTAAGGTAAAGGTGCATATGATACTACCTTGATTACAATGTCTTAATTCAGCATCAGCTGTTAATCTTCCGCCTATTGTAATATTATTAATCATTATCTTGCTCCTCATCTTCTAAGTTATCAAATAAGCTTGGCTCATTATCATCAAATTGTGTAGGTTTATTTTCTTCCAAATTTTCATTTTCCATTTTTACTCCTTTTTTTGTGTTTGCAAATTGAAAAGATTGTAAGTAATCTTAATTCTTGTGTCCGATTTTCTTGCTTTTTCTTCCAAGTCATCTATCGTTTTTGCTGTTGAATCGTATTTAGCTACATAGCCATTAGAAAATCCTTTTTTTAAATCCCCAGTATTATAAATACTTAAAGCCTGATTTATACGATCTTCTTTCGCTAGATTTTTATTTGTCATTTCATACGCCAAATAAAAAATATCACTACCCGCTTTAATATTTTTACAAGTATCTAATAAATCTTCTACACTGTAATGTGAGAATGTTGAAGATTTAAGATTGTTAGAATTAAATTGCATTAGTCCAATATCTACACTATATCCCCCTTTAATGAAATTGTTCGCTAAATTTTCAGCTTCTTTTTTATTTTTTAATATAAAAGAGCCAACCTTATTAATGTTAATTGCAAATTGTTGATTGTTGCTTTCTACTTGAATAATCTTTTGTATGATTTGTGTTTCTACATTTGGATTTTTGCATTGTTCAATTAGAGCAATATCAATCATTATTTAACTCCAAAGGCTCTAAAATAATATCCTTAGTTACAAAGATATTAAATTTATATCCAGGACGAATTTTTAAAGTAGGGCTGATATTCATATTTTTTCTTATCATCTCGCTTGCGACTTGACCCATTTGTTGAATAGCTTGTGCGATTGCTTTATCCGAAGCAGTTTCTTTTTCGCTGTTTGTGTCTGAATTATCAGACAACGCAATACCTGCGCTGATCGATGAAAGTAAAAAAGCAGAGCCGAAAATCCTAAAATAATGATTATCCACTTGATCTTCAAAGCCTGTATATCCATCTTGTGAAGTTCCTTGCATGCCATCAAGATTTAAGGTATCACCATTCGGAAAAATAAGCTTATTCCATGCTACTAAGAGTCTTGATTGACCATAAATAATATTACTTGAATAAGCTCCTACAACTTTAGTTCCTTGTGGAATTAAAAGGTATTTTCCAGTTGCGCTATCATAAACATTTTGTGTTACTTGTGCCAATATTTGACCAGGTAAATCCGAATTAACACCTGTAATTAAAATGGCAGGTATATTCCAACCCGCTTTAATTTCATAAGTGCTTAATGGTTTTTGTTTTACATATTTTAAATAGCCATTGTCTTTTTTTTGAGATAAAAATTGTTGCCCTTGCACATCTTTGTTTGTGCCACTTTCTAAGCCCAGTCCTGTATTTTGTGGATTGATTGCTCCAAGATTAATATCTTCATTATTATTAGGTGGATTGAAATTAATTGCTTGGTTTTTTTTGCTATCCGTTGCTTCTGTTTTGATATCAAGCTTGGTATTGCTTAATAAAGCTTTTAACTGCATATCTTTTTTAATCTTCATTTCTTTTTCATCTATAGCATTGTTTTGGACAAGGATAGGAGTATTGTTAGGTGGCTGTTGTGTAGTTTGAGAATTTGTTTCTTGAATAGGTTGTTGTGCGGCATTTGGCATAGGTGGTGAAATTATATTATTTTCTTGTGCTTTTTGAACTTGTAATTCGTCAATATATAAATTAAGATCATTGTTATGATTTGTAGCTATTTGTGTTTCCTCTTTTGGTGTGGTTTGCGCAGTTTGTCTTTCTAAATTTTGCTTTCTTGATAAGGCTACATAAAATATGCTAAATAATACTATTGCGATGATTGCAAATATTATTATAATAGGAACTTTCGAAAGCCTTTTGTTATTTTTTGGTAAAAATTTGTTAGGAGACATATTCACTTCAAGCATAATTTAACCTTTAGTTTTTGGAGTAAAATTAAAACTTGTTATATTTGGTTTTACAAGTTTATTTTCGATGATTTTATAAATCACATTGATTTTACTTTCATTGATATTAAATATCGCAACTATATTTTCATTATCAATTTGTGAAATTTGATAGCTTAAGAAGGTTAAATCTTTTTTAGAATTGTCATTGCTTATTGCATAACCTTTTTTTCTTAAGGTATTGATAAAATAGTTAGAAAAATCTTGATTATTTTTATCTTCATTGATAAAAAATGTAGTTTTGTTAGGTGCGTAATATGAAATAATGAACTGCGAAAAATCGTCTGCAATTTTATTGTAGTTTATTTTTGTTTCTTCAACTGCAAAGCTAGAGTTAAAATAATCCGAATTCATTTTAGCACACGAGGTTATAAAGAAAGCGATTAACGCCAAAAATAAAATTTTCATTTGTTTTCCTTTTTATTTTGGAGTGATAAGTCATAAAGCACATTATTAACTATATCTTGATTAGCTTTGTTTGAATGCTTTGTGATTTTAATTTTTTCTTGTTTTGAGCCTACATTTGAAAGTAAAATCGCTTTGTTAAAAAGCCTATCTACAATAAAAGTATCATATTTCAAGCGATAATTTACGATTTGTTTTTCATTACTAGAATCTAAAACCATAAGTGCGGGTGCTTCATAGAATTTTAAATTTTTTGGCATTTGAATATAAGTTTTTATGCCGTCATTGTAAATTCTTAAAGGTTTAAAAGGTGCATTACCTTCAATACTATAACCAAAGTCTAAATTTTCAATATTGCTTGGAATTTCATCATCTTTTGTTTTATAGAAATTTTTAGCTTCAGATTTTGCTTTCATTTGATTTTTATAATCTTCAAGAGTTTTTATGATACTATTTGGATAATTGAATGAAACCGCAGGCATAAATTTCTTAGCTTCTGATATTAAATTTAAGCGATAAACTCGCTTATTTGTCATGATATTCATAGTTGTTTGTAAGTTTTTATCGGTAGGTTTAATGATGATATGAGAGATTAAATAAGGCTCTTCACCACTTACGCTTAATGAAACAGCCCATCTTATACTATCGCCTATTTGCACATCTTTAATCACTTCACCAGGTTCTAAAGCAATATCAGTAAGTCTTAAGGGTGCAGTTACAATACTTGGCATTGATTCACCAAAAAGAAAAATTACTTCTCCATTATTTCCTTGTATAGTAGTAGTTTTTGAATTTATCCATTTTTGTGCTATTGCTAGATCTTTTTTTTCTTTTGGTGTAAGATTTGAAAAATCTCTTTCATTTAGATTGTTAGCATATGCACTACTACCAATAAATAAAAGTAAAGAC
>NZ_AINS01000049.1 GCF_000254135.1 Campylobacter coli LMG 9860 | reverse complement strand
ATTGCAATGAGCGGTGGCAACTTTTGGCATATTCTACAAATCTCTTTTTCTTATATTCAGCAATGATTTCATCAGCACTTAACTTTAAAGCACTTTGTTTTATCATAGCGATAATATCTAATTCATTCATGTAAATACTCTCTATCGCATGATTACTTATAACAGATTTTATACCTTCATAATCTTCCTTATTTACATCATCTTTATATTTTTTAA
>NZ_AINS01000050.1 GCF_000254135.1 Campylobacter coli LMG 9860 | reverse complement strand
ATGAATGCTTGCCAAAATACACTTACAAGTGAGTGTATTAATGAAAAAATTCACCAAACAAACAATTATGAAGGAGTTTCTGGGGTTATTAGTATCGATAAAAGCGGAAATGCAACTCGTTCTGTGGTAGTGAAAGAAATTAAAAATCAAAAACAAACTTATAAAGATACTATAAATCCTTAGGAAAAATATGGACTCTACTTTATTTTTACAACAACTTGTTAATGGTCTTAGTCTAGGCAGTATGTACGCACTTATTGCCGTGGGCTATACCATGGTATATGGTGTATTAAGGCTGATCAATTTTGCACACGGTGATATTATGATGGTGGGTGCTTATATAGCCCTTTTGTTGATAAATTTTTTTTCTCCAATTATCAATCATTTAAATCAAACTTTTTTTGGTAGCGATGAGCTTGGAAAATATCTTGTTGTTATTTTTGCAGCTGCACTTGTGGCTTCTATGATCTTTTCTTCTATTGTGGGAATATTGATAGATAAAATTGCCTATAAGCCTTTAAGAAAAGCTCCTAGAATTTCATTATTGATAACTGCAATCGGTATTAGCTTTTTTTTACAAAATCTTTTTAATGTGATTTTTACTTCAACCGAACAGCAATTTCCAGCACCGCCAATATTTGAAACTTTGGTTAGCATAGGCGGTGTTAGTACAACTTTAGGTTCGTTGCTTGTACCTTTAGTAACTCTAGTAGTAATGCTTGGAGTCCTTTTTATCCTTTATAAAAGTAAATACGGCATAGCCATTCGTGCTTTGGCTTTTGATATACAAACTGTAAATTTAATGGGAATTAATGCAAATAGAATTATTGCCATTGTTTTTGCTTTAGGATCTGCTTTAGCTGCTCTAGCAGGGATTTTTTGGTCGAGTAATTACTATTCTGCTTATCCTACTATGGGGACTTTAGTTGGACTTAAGGCCTTTGCAGCAGCAGTTTTAGGAGGGATTGGCTCTGTAGTAGGAGCGGTTCTAGGAGGACTCATCATAGGATTGACTGAAGTTATGGCCGTGGCTTTCTTTCCAGAGCTTTCGGGTTTTAAGGATGCTTTTGCTTTTATTTTTCTTGTGTTTATCTTACTTTTTAGACCAACGGGAATTTTGGGCATAAATTTTGAAAAGAGTAGGTTTTAAAAATGGTAAAAATTAAAATTTCAGCTTTAGTTTATATTGTTTTAGCTATTGCTTTTATTATGCTTGCTCCACAATTTTTTGATGGCTATGGTATTGGTATATTAAATCAAATTGCTATTTATATTACTTTAGCAGTAAGTTATAATTTAATCAATGGTGTCACAGGTCAGTTTTCTTTAGAGCCAAATGGTTTTATAGCAGTAGGTGCTTATGCTGCGGCTCTAGTGCTTTTAAGCTCGGAACAAAAATTAGATTTATTCAGTTTAGAAGACCCAAATCCTATCATTTTAGCTTTGCATACAAATTCTTTCATCTTAGCACTTTTAGTCGCTGGCTTTAGTGCTTGTGTTTTATCTTTAATCCTTGCTTTTGCTGTTTTTCGTGTAAGAGGGGATTATCTAGCTATTGTAACTTTAGGTTTTGGTATTATTATCCAAAAATTAGCGATTAATTTTCCAAGTTGGACAAATGGATCTATGGGCTTAAATGGTATTCCTTTGCTTTCAAATCTTTATTGGACAGGTGGAGTGGCGATTATATCTGTTATTTTGATTTTAAATTTGGTTTATTCTAAATTTGGCAGGGCAATGCAAGCAATTAGGGATGATGAAGACGCTGCAAGCGCTATGGGAGTAAATACTTTTTGGACTAAAACTCTTGCTTTTGGAACTTCTGCTTTTTTAGAGGGCGTAGGTGGAGGACTTTTGGTTTGTCTTCTTGCCTCTGTTTCTCCAGAGCAATTTGGTTTTGAATTTACTTTTATGTTGCTTATAATTATAGTTTTAGGCGGCTTAGGTTCTACTACGGGAGCTATTTTGGGAGCTATTTTGATCATAGGTGGAAGAGAGTGGTTAAGATTTTTAGATGAAATGCAGATTAAAATCGATTTTCTAGGTATCGATATGGGTTCTATGCCAGGACTTAGAATGGTGGTTTTTTCTTTAATTCTTATTTTAGTTATGCTTTTTGCACGACGCGGAATTTTTGGCGATAGAGAGCTTAATTCCTTCTTTAAAAGACCTTCTAAAAAAGGACTTAAATAATGATTTTGGAGCTTAAGAATATTACTAAAAAATTTGGGGAAGTGAGAGCTATTAATGAAACTTCTTTTCATATTAAAGAGGGTGAAATTTTTGCTCTAATTGGTCCTAATGGTGCGGGCAAAACAACACTTTTTAATATTATTACAGGCAATTATAAACCAACAAGCGGAGAAGTATTTTTTCAAAATAAGAAAATTAACGATTTAAAGCCTCATAAAATTGTGCATTTAGGCATAGCAAGAACCTTTCAAAACATTAGATTATTTTCAAGTATGAGTGTGCTTGAAAATGTTATGATAGGTTTTGATAAACAAATGAAATATAGCGTTTTGGAAGCTTTTTTGCATTTAGGTCGTTTCCATAGGGTTGAGCAAGAATTTAAAAATAAAGCTTATAAGCTTTTAGAAGAACTCGGTATTAGTGAATTTGCAGATGAGAAAGCTACGAGTTTAAGTTATGGTCAGCAAAGAAAAGTTGAAATTGCAAGAGCTATGGCTACAAACCCAAAACTTCTTTTACTTGATGAACCTGCTGCAGGTATGAATTCTAGCGAAAGCGATGAATTAGCAGAGCTTATTTTAAAGCTTAGAAAAGACTATAAGATCAGCGTTTTGCTTATAGAGCACGATATGAAATTTGTTAATAGGCTTTGTGATAAAGTTTTGGTGCTTGATTATGGTAAGACTATTTTTGAAGGAAAAATAAGTGATGCTGTAAATCATAAAGAGGTAATTGCTGCTTATTTGGGAGATTTTGATGCTAGTAGTTAAAAATTTGCATGTTTATTATGGCTTGATTGAAGCAGTTAAGGGTATAGATTTTAAAGTAGAAACAGGTCATATAGTTTCTCTTATTGGCTCTAATGGAGCAGGAAAGACTTCTACTCTCAATGCGCTTTTAAATGCAGTAAAACGAACTGGAGAAATAAATTTTTTAGGTTATGATACAAAAAGGCATCTAACTCATACTTTGGTGCAAAAAGGTATAGCTTTAGTGCCTGAAGGAAGGCGCGTTTTTATCAATCTTAGTGTCGAAGAAAATTTAAAAATAGGTGCTTATAATAATAGTGAAAACTATGAGCACTTAAGAGAGCAAATGTATAAGTTATTTCCAAGACTTGCGAGCAAAAAACATGCTATGGCAGGAAATTTAAGTGGAGGGGAAGCTCAAATGCTTGCTATTTCAAGAGCTTTGATGATCGAACCTAAGCTTTTAATGCTTGATGAGCCCTCGCTTGGACTTGCTCCTAAGATAGTTGGAGAGGTTTTTGATATCATAGTGCGTTTAAAGGAAGAGGGCATTACTATACTTTTAGTGGAGCAAAATGCTTACTCTGCGTTAAAGATAAGTGATTATGCTTATGTTTTAGAAAATGGACTTATTGCAATGCAAGGTGAGGCTAAAAAACTCATAGGCGATGACAATATTAGAAAAAAATATTTAGGATTATGATACAGAGGTTAGGATATGAAAAATATTATTAAAAGTGTGGGTGATTTAAGAATTTCTATAGTTTTATTTTTGCTTTTTGCTTTATCTTGTGGTTTGGCAACCTTTATAGAGAGTGCTTATGGTACACCTACTGCATGGGCAATGGTATATGATAGTTTTTGGTTTGAGTATATACAGCTTTTGTTAGGCATAAATTTATTATTTGGAATGTTTCGTTATAAGATGTTTGCTCTAAAAAAAATGCCTTTGATGATTTTTCATTTTTCTTTTCTTTTTATCTTGCTTGGCTCTGCTATAACTCGTTATGGTGGTTTTGAAGGTTTATTAGCGATTCGAGAGCACACTCAAAATGCTTTAGTTGAAAGCTCTAAAACCTCTTTAAGAATTTCTACTATTAAAGATGGCGAGCGTTATACTTCCGTAAATGATCGTTACATAGGAAATTTACCTTTTGCAAATTCTTTTAAATTAAATTTAAATATGGGAGATGAAAAAGCTGTTTTAAAATATGAAAATTTAATTTTAGATGCAGATTATACTTATAAAGAAGATAATGTTTCTTCACCCTTGCTTGTTTTGACTATTTCTGAAAAAAATTCCCAAGGTGCGAATTTGGAATTTAGATCAGGAGAGGTACAAAATATCAACGGAATTAATTTTGCCTTTATGAATGATGATGTGGCTAAACCTTATATCAAAATAGATAAAAATTTAAAATTAAGCTCAAGTGAAAATTTAAGCGTTTTTAACATGAAAAAAGGCGAGAATTCAACTCTTAAAATTGGCGAAAAGGCAGATGCTAAAGATCTTAGATTATATAGTTTGGATAATTTAAATTTTGTAGTGAAATTTGCTTCTTTGCATGGAGCTCAAGAAATTCAAGGTGTTAACAGGCCGCAAGATGAAAGCTTTTGGCTATGGTTTAAATCAGCTTGGTTAGAATTTGCAAGAACTATAATGATATCAAGCTTTGGGGAGCCACAAAACTGGAAAGCTTCATGGCTTACGAATTTTAAAGATTTTGCTATGAGTAAGGATTATCAAGCTTTGGAATTAAAAGGAGCACATGCGCTAAAACTTCAATTAGATTATAAGAATGAAAGTAAAGAATTTTATGTATTTGAATACAATAAACCTACCGTAGTAGAACTTGCTGGGCAAAAATTCTTTATTTCTTGGGCGCTTGCATATGAGCAATTGCCTTTTGAAATTTATTTAAGAGATTTTGTTATAGACCGTTATCCTGGATCTATGTCTCCTGCTTCTTATGCAAGTGAAATTACGGTTAAAAATAATGAAGATAATTTCGATTATAGGATTTTCATGAATAATGTGTTAGATTATAAGGGTTATAGATTTTATCAAAGTTCTTACGATCAGGATGAAAAAGGGACGATATTATCAGTCAATAAAGACCCGGGTAAAATTCCTACATATATAGGTTATTTCTTGCTTTGTTTAGGTATGTTTTTAAATTTCTTAAACCCACATTCAAGATTTAGAACTCTAGCAAGACTTATCAACAAAGACGCTCTGAAGCATACTGCTAGTGTTTTGGCTTTATTTGTAGCTTTATTTGGAGCAGATAAAATGCTTGCTCAAGATTTAAATATAAGCTTAGAGCAAAATATACCTATAGTGGATAAAGCACATGTTAAAGAGCTTAAAGCCCTTATCGTGCAAAAATCTGTAGATGGTAGAATGATACCTTTTGATACTTTAGCTAGAGAAATTTTGGAAAAAATTCATAAGAGTGCAGACTATAAAGGACAAGAAGCAAGCGCTATAATGCTTTCAATGCTTATCAATGTAGATTTATGGCAAAATGAAGCCTTTATTTTAATGCCAAGCAATAAAAATGTTCATGAGGCTATCGCTGAAATTTTAGAAATTTCTCCAGAATTAAAATATGTCAAATATAAGGATTTCTTTGATGCTAATAATCGTTACAAACTTCAAAAATATGTGGAAAATGCTAACCGCAAAAACCCAAATGCTAGAGGGGTATTTGATAAAGAAATCATTTATTTAGATGAAAGAGCAAATGTTGTAAATTTGGTTTTTAGTGGAGAACTTTTTAAATTTATTCCTATACAAAATCATGACAATAATGCATGGTTGGCTCCTTTTTCTGCTATTACAACACTTAAGGATGAAGAGGGTCAGTTTGTTTTTACACTTATAAAAAATTATTTTTCTTCTGTGGACTCAGCTTTTCATGATGGAAATTGGACAAGAGCTAATGAAGCTTTAGGTTTTATCAAACAATATCAAGAGAAAATAGGGCATGAGGTTATGCCTAATAAAACAAAAGTAGAGATGGAAATTTTTTCAAATAAAGCTGAAATTTTTGTCAAACTTGCTCCTGTATATTTAATCGCGGGATTTTTATTGTTGATTGTTCTTTTGATTAAAATGGTTGCGCCAAAACTTAAAATTTCTCTTATATTTAAAGTCATTTATATTTTAAATATTTTAGCCTTTATAGTCCATACTGTAGGACTTGGATTGCGTGCTTACTTAGCAGATCATGCTCCTTGGAGTAATGGATATGAGAGTATGGTTTATATAGCTTGGGCTTTATCTCTTTCAGGAATTTTCTTTTCTAGAAAAAGTCCGATTGCTTTATCTTTGACTTCTATACTTGCGGGTATTGTTTTAGCTGTGGCTCACTTAAGTGAGATGAATCCACAAATTACAAATCTTATGCCAGTGCTTAATTCGTATTGGCTTAGTATCCATGTGTCAGTTATTACTGCTAGCTATGGATTTTTAGGACTTTGTTCTTTGCTTGGAATTTTTACTTTATTGTTAATGTGTTTTTTAAAAGAAAACAATCAATACAATCAAAGTATTTTAAGAAATATCACAGAAGCAACTCGAATTAATGAAATGTCAATGATTTTTGGACTTTGTTTGCTTACTGTTGGAAATTTCTTAGGTGCAATTTGGGCCAATGAGAGTTGGGGTAGATATTGGAGTTGGGATCCAAAAGAAACTTGGGCTTTGGTAAGTATTTTGGTTTATGCGGCTATTTTGCATATTAGAATGATTCCAAAATATTCTAATCAATTTACCTTTGCATTATGGAGTATGTTTGCTTATTGGGTTGTTATTATGACTTATTTTGGAGTAAATTATTTCTTAGTAGGTTTGCACTCTTATGCTGCAGGAGAAGCTGCTCAAATTCCTAGTTATGTTTATTGGGGAGTTGTGATTATGATTGTTTTAGCATTACTTGCAAGAAGAAAGCGTGAGTTTGTAGGCAAACTTTAATGAGCCATATTTTTTGGGTGATTATTTGCACCTCTGGAGCTTTGCTCCTCTTTTTGAGTTTGATAGCTTATTTGATTCTCAGTGATAATAAAAAGAAAAATAAAAAACAAAAAAATACTGAGAATACAGCTAAAGCCCGCAAATTTGATAATGATTTAAATAAGATGATAGCAGCGGCGAGTGATTTAAAATATAGCGATCGTGATTTAAAGGAGTTGGTAAAGCTCTTTGTTCAAACACATAAGCTAGGCTCTAAAACTTCTAAAGAATTAGATGAAAAAACAAAAAATAAATTAGAATTTGTATCCGCTTTAGCTGCTAACCCAAAAGCTAGCCCTCAAACTGTAAGTTTTTTAAATCAAGAGCTTAAAAAAATTTCTGCTTCTTACAAAAAAGAAATCGATGCCTATGAGCAGATGGGTTTAGTAAAAAGAAAAATCAAAGAAGAGAAATAAAACCAGATTTAAATTTTTTAAGCGTATGTGTTTTTAAAGAAATTACAAGCAATTATGGTGGAGTTTATATTTTGATAAAGAGATAAGAGAAGAGATATTACAGGGAGAAAGCATATTTTAAAGGCGCTAAAGGACGAGAGTTTGGGTGATGATATTTGAGATTGGTTGCAAGATGCAAGCAGAAAATATCTTGTTGTTTTACATACCATGATAAATTATAGTGTAGAAAGCTATGGATTATTTGGAGATGAAAGAGAGGTGGGTAGCTTTACAAGCGTAGGACACAAAGGTGTTGATGGTGGATAAGTTAAAGCAAAATTTTATTATCACATCTAATAATTACGCGGACAAAAATATGCCTATCAAGGAGTAAGTATGCGTTTTTATAAAATGCTTCTGGCTTTAATCTTAAGTACAAATTTAGCCAATGCTTATGATACTACTATTATTTATAATGAAGATAAACCTATTTTTAAACTTGATTTTTACAATAAAGGAGAAAATACGGTTTTTTTGGTGAAACTGTTGCCTCTTCCTATACTTTAAATGAGATCCAAAGAAATGAAATCATTCGTGCGACTCAATTTTGGGCTAATATTATAGGAGCTAGTGCAATCAATTCTTCCCCCATTCCTATCAGTGTAAGTACCTTTGATATTCCAAATGCCAATGCATTATCTTATGATTTCTTTTCTAATCCTATATTTAATAGGGTATTGCAAGGAGAAAGTATAGATACTATTAGACAAGAACTTATAGGTGTATCAGAAGATTTTTTTACTAAAGCAAGTGTAGAATACTTAGGGCATATTAATATGGGAAAGCTTGATTGGTATATAGCTTCTCATCCTACTACCCTACCTAAAAATGGGAATCAGTTTGATACTTTTTCTACCTTCACCCATGAGCTTTTTCATGCTTTAGGCGTGTTATCTTTAGCTGGTAGTTGTGGAGGAAATTTGGGACAATGTTTTAACGGTTTTTTAAACAGTTTTAGTGATCATTTATATGATCTTAATGGAGTAAAAGCTCAAATAGGAATGAGAATAGTTAAAACCCAAGCAGAGGTAGAAGAAGCTAAGTTAAAAGGAGAGACGGTTTTCTTAGTTAAGGACGATGGTGTTTATATTAATGGCAGTTTTAGCAATGCTTCGGGCAATGTTTATTTTAAAGGAGAAAATGTCGCAGAAGTTATTAAAAATGCTAAACTGGGTTATGATGGGGTTAATGGTATTCCTATCAATGCTTGGGAAGGGATTATATTAGATATGTCTCATATTGAGCTTGATAATTCTTTAATGAGTCATCAAAGTTGGCATAATTATAACTTCTATATGGAAGCAGAATTAGCCTTGCTTCAGGATATAGGTTATAATTTTGATAGAAAACTTTATTATGGAGATTCTATTTACGA
The DNA here is from genome assembly GCF_000254135.1 of Campylobacter coli LMG 9860. Classification (GTDB taxonomy): domain Bacteria; phylum Campylobacterota; class Campylobacteria; order Campylobacterales; family Campylobacteraceae; genus Campylobacter_D; species Campylobacter_D coli. Next base: position 2,763 of record NZ_AINS01000050.1, on the reverse strand, counting down.
AAGCAATCTTTTAAACTGGCAAAGCGATTATGGTTATTATGCTAGAAAAGATGGCAAATGGCTTATAGGAGAATACAATCCTACAGAATACGGAGTGGGTTTGCATATCTATGGTAAAAATAATATAGCCACTCAAAGCCATGATATTTTATCAAGTGGCGTAGCTGCAAGTGGTATTCGTATAGATGGATCGAATAACCAATTGATTATAGCCAATGATACTAAGGTTCATACCTTAGGGGATTATTCTAATGCTTTATTAATCGCTTATGGAAAAGATCATGTTATTGAACATAATGGAGAATTAAAAGCTACAGGTAAAGAGGGTATAGCCATCAATATAGATTTTGGGGATAACACTCTAGGCAATGCTGAAGAATACCGTGGCTCTTATATACATCAAATGTCTGGTAATAATCAAGACGATCTTGCGGAGTATAACCTAGATGGAGCCTTGGTTAAAAGCTTAAATCTTAATGCTGCTAGCTCTACTATAGGTTCTTTAGCTTCCATTTATATAGCTGATAATGCTTATGTAAATACTATCAACATAGCACAATGGGCTAAGGTAGAAGGAGATATTATTTCTAATTGGGATCCTAATAATGAAAAATTAGCAAATCAATACAAAGATAGCTTTTATACAGATCTTAATTTTGGTTCTGACTCTAGCTTATCAAGAGCTGCTTTCAATGCTTTAGATAATACTTGGAGTGTTAAAGCTAATGTATTAGGTTATGATAATTTTAAAATGAATGTTAATGAGAATCTTAATCTACAAGGTAGTGCTTTTGTTTATGATTTAAACAATAAAGCCCATTTTAGCCTACTCGGTGCAGATGGCATCAACCCTTCTTTATTATATATTAAAAACAATTTCACTCAGGATTCAAATGCTATCCTAACTGCAGGTATTAATGCTAATGGACAAAGTCTAGTATATGTAGGAGGTAATGCTAATTTAGCAGGAGCTTTTAATTTTTACATGTTAAAAGACTTTTATAAAGATAAAGTAGTGTTAGATCCTGATTTAATTAGCGCAAATCAAATTCAAGGTGCTTTTAATTCTATTGTTTATGATAATAGTCTTGATTTTTCTCCTACTTTAAATTTTATCTATGATGCAAATACAAAAGAATTAGGAGTTGTTCGTGATTATACTCCTTATATTAAAAATTCAAGCGATATTTCTTTAGCTTATGCTTTAAATTCTTTAGCTCAGAATGGAAAATATGAAGATATTGCTTTGCTTTTTAAAGAATTGGACTTTGCTACAGATGCACAAATCATAGCTCAGGGTTTAAACGAGCTTAATGCTAAAGCTTATTTAGACAGTGCTAAAATTTCTTTAGATTTCCAAGAGGAGCTCAATAAAGAAGCCCTAAGCGATGTAAGAAAAGGATATGCCAATGAATGGCAAAGCTTCGTAACCCCATTTGGAACTTATCAAAGCTCAAGAGCTAATGGAGATTTTGATGCTTATAAAGGCTATGGAGGTGGAGTAAAGGCTAAAGCTATTAAGGGATTTGATAGTTTCAATTTAGGATTTAATTTGGTGTTAAATACTAATAATATAGATATAGATGATACCTTAGCTAATACAAAAACCACAGGGGCATATGCAGGCATTTTTTCTAAATATGATTTAGAAGATTTTTATCTTTTAGGAAGTTTTAGAATGGGTTATGAGCACACCAAGCTTAATAGAAATGTAAACATAGGAGCTTTTAGTGCAAATTATAATTCTAAGTTTAATTCTTATCTTATTAGTGAAATGGTAGGTATAGGTAAAAGCTTTAATCACTATGGGGTAAGCTATGGACCTTTAGCTTATATAGAACACAGCTTCTTACATCACTTCGCTATCAATGAAGAAAATCAGAACTCTACAGCTTTAAATATTGATTCTAAAAATTTCCATGCTTTAAATTCTTTTATGGGATTTAATGTAAATTATGAAAAAGGTATGAGTGACAAAGCTATTGTGAATTTTTATTTCTTGGGTGGATGGAATCATTATTTCTTAGACTCTTTAAAAAACAATGCCAGCTTTAAAGATGCAAGTTTAAATAAATTCTATACCAAAAGCAAACTAAGCAATCAAGATTCTTTATATCTACAAGGAGAAATTGATTTTACTCATAATCAATCTTTCTTTACAAGATTAATGCTTTCAAGTGATATTAAAGATAATATAGACTTTAGCACCAAACTTGAAGTAGGAGCTAAGTTTTAGTAAAACACAAAAAAATAAAGCCTTGTGATTATGATATTATTAGGCTTTATTTTATACTTTTAAACTTAAATTGTTTTTTGTTGATCTTTGTTTTATATTTATCCTTTTTAAATTTTCAAGTAATCTTTGCTAATGTTTAAAGAGTTTTAGTTTTTGCAAATTGCTATATATAAAAGTAAGGATTTTAAAGCAATAAAAGCTACTTAAAGATTATATTTATAATACAAGAAAAGATAAAATCATTTATTTAGACTTGCAAAGTGATGTAGAAAAGTATAAAAGAGAATGAAAATTTTTTAAATACAGCTTAATTTTTAATTGTTTATCGTTGATAATCTTTCATCTTTTTATAAGCATATAAAATATATGTAAATTCTTAGAAGAAATTTTTTGCACATATTTTTGAATTGATCAAAAGATATTAATTACCATTCTTACAAAGTTTTGATTTATTGGCTTTTATTTGTTAAGTGAGATAAATTGATATAAGAAGTAATGGTGCGCTCAAGAGGATTCGAACCTCTGAC
>NZ_AINS01000051.1 GCF_000254135.1 Campylobacter coli LMG 9860 | reverse complement strand
AATCTCGCTAACCGCACCATTTGTACCATAAGCTACTATAAATATCAGACTTATAAAATATAGATAAAATAGGCATTTGTAGCTATATAAAGCCTAAATTAAAGTTTTTTCCATTAAAATCCATTTTGAAACTTTTTTCCTAACTTTTCTCCTAACTTTTTATTTTTTATTCCAAAAAGTTAGGAAAAATCGATACAAAGAACCTATTTTAAATTACAAATGATATTTTTCAAAAAACATCCAACTATCTCTAGATGATTTTAGTAAAAACCTAAACAATAGATCTTAAAAAATTATAGATAGCTTTTTATCTTTCCTTATTTAAAGCAAAAAACCAAAAATATTTTTTACCCTCTCAAGAGTGATTAGAATACCTTTGGTTCTTTTTATCATAAAACATAGTTAAAATTATATATAATCTCAAAAACCAAAAGGAGCTTATTTTATGGAAAATAATCAAAACAAACAAGAAAAATTAGAAAGCGTTAATATAGACAAACCTATAGAGAAAAAAGAGGAGGATTTGTTCGGTAGAAATTCAGTAGCAGAACAACTAAATACAATTATTAAAAATTATAAAGAAGAAGATAGTATTACTTTTGGAATTATAGGTGATTGGGGTAGTGGAAAGACCTCTTTCGTTAATATGACTTTGGAGGATTTTAAAGATGATGAAAATTTCATTATAGTGAAATTTAATCCTTGGAATATCTCTACTAGAAAAAAACTTATCAGCGATTTTTTTACAACGCTTGCCAAAGAAATTCGTAAAGCTTCATTTCCAAAATTTAAAATTAAAAATTTAAAAAAATATATTCTCATGCAAAATTTAAATTTTTATCTGAAGTACCTAATAAACTAGAAGATTTATCATTGTTATTTAAAATGTCATCTTATATGATTGCAGATCCAGTTGCTTCAGTGGCAATGTCTCGAGCTTCAAGTATTATTAATAATTTTAACAAACTATTAAGTGCAGAGAAAAAGGGTTTAGATGAAATCAAAAATGAAATTAACACCGCTTTATTAAATATAGACATAAAAATAATCGTAGTCATTGATGATCTTGATAGATTGGCCGATACAGATATACAAGAAATTTTTCAACTTGTAAGATCTATAGCTGATTTTAAAAATACCATATATATTCTTTCTTATGATGAAGAGATTGTTTCTAAAGCTTTAGATAAAATTCAAAAAGATAAAGGTGGTAAATATATAGAAAAAATAGTTCAAGTTCCTATTAAATTGCCTAAAGTTAGTCAAGAAAACTTAAAAGATATATTTATAAAAAAACTAAAAACAATTCATATAAAACATGAAGCATTGGATAAAGATGAGTTTATTAAAAAAATAAAAGAAAATAATTTTGCAGATGCTTTTAAAAGTATTAGAGATATGGAGAGGTTTTTAAATGCTTTTAAAATTGAAGTCAATGCTATAAATCAAGAATTATATTTATATGATTTTGCTGTGATCACATTATTAAAAATATTTGAACCTAGACTTTATGATTATATATATGACAATAGAATGTTATTTATTGAACAATATAATCCTTATGATCACATAAGTAGTGAAATAAAAATCCCTGAAAACATTGAACAAGAAATAAAAAAAATTACTAAATCAAATAAGGATTTTGCTTTTAATCTAATTGGGTCTATTTTTCCAAAAATAAATAACCAACCGCAAGATTATAGTCAGCTAATTCAAAACAATACAGACAACCAAAAGAAAAGAATAACTTATCCTTCATCTTTTAAATATTATTTTTTATTAAATTTTCCTAAATAAATATTTTTAAAATAGAAAAATTTTATAAAGTAGCTTTGCAAATCGAAGTCTCATTTTTTGACTTTGATTTGTAGTACAAATTTTATATCCATATTTTACCTTTCAAATTAAAAGCTTTTCATTACTTTTTATATTTTTATATTTAAATTTCTTAAAATTAAAATCAAAGGATTTAACATGCAAATGCAAGAAATAATTGAAAAGTTAAAAAGTTATAGGCAAAGAATTAGGTATCAATCCTGATACTTTTAACCTCATGAATTACCTATCTATAAATTCTACTTAAGTAAAAGTAGAGATAAATAACTCGATCGATTATTTTAAAATTTATCGCTTGCTGTGAAAAGAGTATAGAATTTATTATAAAGATAAATCTATCTACACAATAGTAAAACCAAGTTTAAATTACGAAAAATAAAATTTATCAATTATAAGCAACTAAACTATGCTTTTTAACTAGTTGTAAATTTTTATAAAATATTTCATCACATAAAAAATCTATTCTTCAATGATTTTACTGATAAAAACATATTATATGTATAATTTTACATATTTTAACCTATAATCAAATTGTTTTTGTTATTATTCTAAAATTAGATTATCAAGGAAAAATATGCAAGAAAATCCACTTGAAAAACAATTTTTAAATCATCCCCTATTTTCTAAAATTCAGAATTTGAAAGAAGTCGAACTGGATTCTAAGCTTTATTTAGAAGATAGTGTTACCCTAAAAACAAACTCTCAAGCAAAAAAAGAAATTTTAGAACTCACAAAAGAATTAAAACCATGGAGAAAAGGCCCTTTTAAAATAGATGAACTTTTTATCGATACGGAATGGCAAAGCTTTATTAAATTCAATATCTTAAAACCCTTTATGAGTGAAATTTCTCAAAAATGTGTTGCTGATATTGGTTGCAATAATGGCTATTATATGTTTAAAATGCTTGAATTTAATCCAAAAAAACTTATAGGCTTTGATCCTTCAATCAAATATCGCTTACAATTTGAACTCATAAATACTCTTGCTAAAACTCCTATAAAATATGAGCTTTTAGGCGTAGAAGATTTGCCAAAATATGGGTTGAAATTTGATGTGATTTTCTGTCTTGGAGTGATTTATCACAGAAGCGATCCCATAAAAATGCTAAAAGATTTAAAGGCGGGATTAAATAAAAATGGAACTGTATTTTTAGATACCATGTATATAGAAGATCCAAGAGAAATTGCCCTAGTTCCTAATAAAACCTATTCTAAAATCCCTAATATTTATTTTGTTCCTAGCATTAGCGCTTTAAAAAATTGGTGTGAAAGAGCAGGATTTAAAGATTTTGAAGTCCTAGCTACAAAAACAACAGATGAAAATGAACAAAGAAAAACAGAATGGATTGATTCTTTTTCTTTGGAAAATTTTTTAGATCCAAACGATAAAAACCTCACTATTGAGGGCTATGAGGCACCTAAAAGAGTCTATGTTCGCATAAAGGTATAAATTTTTTAATTACTAAGCCGATATAGCATCAAGAAATGTTTTGAAGTAGATAATATAGAACACCAAAGGCGCAAAAATGGCAAAAAAAGATATTTTTGAAGAATATGCACAACTTGAAGAATATGCATCCGCTGAGGATATCTCTCGTGTAAGAGCTGAACTTTTAACTTGTCCAGAACTCAACACCTCCTTAGCAGGAACTATTATCGAGCTTGATAAAAATTTTGCAAAGTCGATACTCATCACTACAAGCGATATGGTTGTAGATGAACAAGGGTTAGTTTTTGATGCTTTTATTTTTGCTGCTGCAAACTATGTCGCACAAGCTTCAATCAATAAAGAATTCTCTGTTGTTATCGGTTCAAAATGTTTCTTTTATGCTCCACTTAAATTAGGCGATGTTTTAGAACTTGAAGCTCATGCTTTGTTTGATGAAACTTCTAAAAAGCGAGATGTAAAAGTTGTAGGACATGTAAAAGAGATTAAAATGTTTGAAGCAACCATACAAGTTGTTAGTATAGATGAGCATATATTTAAACTCAAGCGACCTCCTCTTAATACAGCCAAAGCAGCAGAAAATCCTGATTCCCCAACAAGCACAGTAAATCCTGAAGCGATAGGATCAGCATTATCAGCATCTTTACGCAAATAAATCATCAAGGAGTCATTTTAATATCTACCCAATTTTTAGGGCAGTCCTTATGATAAGTTCCACTTGCATCATAATATTCATGGCAATCATCATAAAACCGATTTGAAATGCCTCTTTCATTTACAAAACATCCTGATATTCCAAAAAGCAAAGCTAGCATTAAAATATATTTTTTCATTACCTGCCTTTAAAATCTATTTTGTTTGCGCCATTTATAAGGCTCTATTGGATTATCATCTTTCCAAAGACCCAGTTTATTTTTTTGAGCTTTTTCTTGCTCTTTAATATAAGCATTGGTGTAATATGTATCCGCCCAAGCATATCCTTGACTCACTAAAAACTGATTAATATCCACATCTTTAAGCTTTACAATAGCGACAATTCTACCATAATTATCTTTGTTTTTAGAAAAAATATAAACTTCCTTATCTTTTAAAATTTTCTCAAGTGCTGCTTTTGATTGTTTGCCAAAATTTTGCTTTAACTCAGGCGCATCTATGCCAAAAAATCGTATTTTACTGGTTTTATTGTTGGTACTAATTTCTATGGTATCACCATCAATCACCCTAATCACTTGAGCTTTAAAACTAGGATTTTGTACTATATAATTTTGTACAAAAGCGATCATTAAAGCAAAAATCAAAAATGCTAAAAGTTTCTTAGGATCGCTTGCAATTTTTCTTAAATTGAATAATTTTTTATAATTTATTCTCATTATTTCCTTAAATTTTTAAAAATATGCCATAATTTTAACAAAAAAAAGGAGATGGAATGCAAAATGTTATAGAAAATTTTAAAAATTTGTGCAAGATTCCACATTGTAGCTATCAAACAGAACAAATGAAAGAATTTTTAAGCTCCTATGCTAAAGATAAAGGCTTTAAAGTAAGCATAGATAAAGCAGGAAATATTCACGCTATTAAAGGAAATCCTAAAATTTGCCTCCAAAGTCATTATGATATGGTTTGCATGGGAGAAGCTCCAAAAGTAGAAGTATATGAAGAAAATGGCTTTTTAAGAGCTAAAAATTCAAGTCTTGGAGCGGATAATGGCATAGGAATAGCCATTATGATGAGCGCTATGGCTGAATTTGAAAATCTAGAATGCCTTTTTACAAATGATGAGGAAGTCGGACTCATGGGAGTAAATTCACTCGAGCACACTTTAAGTTCCAAAATGCTTTTAAATTTAGACCATGAAAGCGATGATGAGATCATGATAGGTTGTGCAGGTGGAGTAGATATAGAAGCTGAGCTAAGCTTTAGCACTCTTAAAGCAAGAGGTAAAATTTATGAACTTCAAGCACAAAATTTTAAAGGGGGACATTCAGGGATCAATATCGTGCGCAATGAAAAAAATTCTATCAAGGAAATGGCTAAATTTATCAAAGAAAATAAAGGAAAAATCATCTCTTTTGAAGGTGGAGAAAGGATAAATTCTATCCCTAAGCATGCTAAAGCTTTGGTGCATTTTGAAAATGAAGTAAAAGGCAATGGGTGGATAAAATGCGAATTTAAAGAAGAAGGTGAATTTGAAATTTGCGATCAAAATGAAAAGCTTTTAAATACCATCAATGCTTTCGCACATGGAGTTAGAGCTTATGATGAACATTTGAGCATAGTGCAAACTAGCATCAACCTAGCCACTTTAAAAATGGAAAATCAACAAATCAAATTTACACTTTTTGCAAGATCTAATATATTAGATGGTTTAAAACAGATAGAATTTGAAACCATGGAATTTTTTAAAGCTTTTGGCTATAAAGTAAGAAGTTTTAATTTTTATCCCCCTTGGGAAGGCAAAGCTAATGCACTGAGCGATAAAGTGCTAAAAGCTCTTAAAAAAGTATCGCCCAAAGCTAGAGTTTCGGCTATCCATGCAGGATTAGAATGCGGCATCATAGAAAAAAAACAAGAACTTTTATGTGCTTCTATAGGGCCAAATATCCACAATCCCCACTCAACTGATGAGCACTGCGAAATCACTTCGGTAGAAAAAATATCTAGAGTTGTTTTTGAAGTTTTAAAAGACAACGCTTAGTTCTTTTGCCTCGCTCCTTGCAAAAATACGCTTAAGTAAAAATACGCTAAATAAGGAGCAGCATCCTACCACCATAAGATAGACACCCATATATTCTTTATAAAAAGCATTGACTATAAAAGGGGTTAAAAAGCCTAAAAGTGCATAAGAAATATTATAAGCAAAGCTAAGTCCACTGAATTTAAGTTCACTTTTGAAAATTTGAGTCATAAAAACAGGAGCAAAAGTAATAATTCCTTGAGCAAAACAAGCAAGTAAAAAATAAAATAAGAAATTTGCATCATAAAAACTAAAAAGCATGCCAAAAAACATAAAAGTTATGCTAAAAATAGAACAAATTCTATAACTTCCCCACTTGCTAGCCAAAATTCCTTGAATCAATGCCCCTAAAATAACAGCCAAAATAGCGAAATTTTGTATCCATAAAGCCGAGGTTTTATTTATAGACAATAACTCTTCAAGATATTTTGGAAGTATCATCAAAGTCGCTACACCGCTGGTTAAAACAACGGTCATTAAAAAGCATACTAACATGCTTGTTTTATAAGTTTTAAGTGCGTCCTTTAAAGGAAAATTTAAAAGTCTATTTTCTTTTTTTATTCTTTCAAATTCAGGAGTTTCGCTAAGTTTTGTTCTTAAAAATAAGGCAAAAAATCCAAAAAATCCTCCTACAATAAAAGGAATTCTCCAAGCATACTCTTCAACCTCTTGCGCGCTAAAATAAGATCTTATCCCTAAAGTGGCAAGATTTCCTAGCAATAAACCTATAGTCAAAGTTGCTGAAATAAAACCTAAAGCTAAAGGAACTTGACGCCCTTTAACAAATTCACTTACATATACCCAAGCTCCACTTACTTCTGTCCCTACAGCTAAGCCTTGTAAAATGCGAATTAAAAATAAAATCAATGTAGCAAGTATACCTATACTCTCATAGCTTGGCAAAAACACCAAAGCAAAACTAGGCAAAACCATAAAAAGCATAGATATGTAAAAAATATTTTTACGCCCGTATCTATCGCCAAAATGCGCCATAACAATAGATCCAAAAGGACGCGCCAAATAAGCAGCACCAAAGGCTATATAAGCATTTATTTGCATCCAAAAAGTATCATTTTGAGGAAAGAAAACCTTAGCAAAAATATCCAAAAAAAAGGCAAAGAGCACAAAATCATAGAATTCTAAAATTCCGCCCAAAGAAGCATAAATTATATTTTTGTATTTTTTTTGCATATTTTATCCTAAATCAACTAAAGGGCAAAAGCCCTTTTTTTGTTAAATTTTACCGCCTTCAATAACTACATCATCGGCTTTTACATCATCTCCAAAATGACTTTTTAAAGTTTCATCATAAGCTTTATGGAAGAATTGTTCTTCTCCTAATTTTGTGATTAGATTATCAATAAATTCTTCAAGCTCTTTATCACCTTTTTTAACAGCAGGAGCAATTACATCTTTATTGCCCAATTCTTTAATGGCCATTTTAAATTCAGGATGTTCTTTTACCCACGCAAAAAGCAAAGTATTGTCATGACTTAAAGCATCACCTCTTTGATCTATTAAAGCGGCAAAAGTTTCGGTATTTTGATCGTATTTTAATGTTTTAATATCAGGATATTCTTTTGTAAAATACGCATCAGCAGTAGTTCCTTTGTTTAAAAGTAAAGTTTTATCTTTTAAATCTTCTATGCTACTGATATTGCTATCTTGAGGCACAGCCACACCTAAAGCTACCTTCATATAAGGTAAGCAAAAATCCACTTGCTCTGCTCTTTCAGGTGTTTGAGTAAAATTAGCTAAAATAATATCAACTTTATTTGATTTTAAAAATTCCACCCTATTTGCAGCTTCAACTAATACAAACTGCACCTTATTTTCATCTCCTAAGAGTTCTTTTGCTATACGTTTCGCCAAGACTATATCATAACCTTGATTTACGCCTTTTTCATCTACATAACCAAAAGGCGGTTTATCTCCAAAAACTCCTATTCTTACTACTCCATCTTGCTTGATTCTTTCAAGAGAATTTGAAGCACCAGAATCTGAATTTCCTCCACAAGCAGCCAAAAATACTGCAACAAAGGTTGTAAAAATACTTAAGAGCATTTTTTTCATACTTTTCCTTTCTTGGTATAAACCCTAATTTATTTTGCAAAAAATGCAAAAGCATTATACTTTAAAAAAAAGCATATTTCAATTTTTTAAGATAAAATTATTTCTTCTTGTGTAAAAAAGTAATATCAATATCAAAGCATAAAAATTTAAGTATAAGATTGTTATAATTTATAAAACTATATTAAGGAGAAGATTTTATGAAAAAAAGTATTGCTCTAACCCTAGGTGCTATATTTTTCTTTTCAGCGTGCAGCAACTCGCTTGATAAAACAACAGTTGCAAAATATGAGGAGCGTCTTAACACTCAAATAAATGAAACCCTTAAGGATTTTCAACAAGATATGGGTGTAAGAATAGAAATTTCTAATTTTTCTTGTAAAGGCGATGGAATGTTTCTTAGATGTTCAAGCCCTAATTTTAATGTTTTTGCAAAAGACAATACCCAAACAGAGCAAAAACTCATCGAAGCAAAAAATTTAGAAATTTATTCTAATGAAATTTACACAGGAGAGGAGCAAGGCTTAATCTCTTTAAAAGATTATTACGATAATCTATTGAGTAAAAATAAAAATTTAAAAACAAGTTTTACCCTAGAAGGATTTAAACTTGGAGAAAAAGTAATCAGCGATATCAATGCAAGCTTATCTCAAAGCGATCCAAAGATTCAAGATTATCTCGCTAAACTTAGTTCGGGTGTCTTTACACTTTCATTTGAAAATTCACTTTTTGTAAAAAATAGCGATTATAATAACAATTTCAACATGAAAATAAACAATCAAGACTTAAATTTCGATATGAATTTAAATTTTGACTACAAACAAAGCTTGCTTGATTTCTTCGAAAAAGCAGGAATTAAATACAATACACAAACCTATGCAATAGATGAAAAAGCCGTAGAAGAACTTCTAGATCAGCAAGGATTTGCTCAACCTATACAAGAAAGCGTTATCTTAAATAATTTTAAAATTAACTCTTCTTTAGATACCCAGGGTGTTTTTGAAAATTATATAACAATCGCTAAAGGTGGCCTAGAAGCTCTTAAAATTCAAAGTCAAAATGAAGAACAAACCTTGCTTATAGATAAAGCTTTGTTGGCTCTAAATGAAATCACAAAAGATGAAGTCTATAAACTTGATTTAGAAGCTAAATTTAAACCTATTGCATTAAGTGATTATCCTAAAGAAGGTATTAACGCAGTAGAAAAGCTAACTGTTAACAATCAAGACTTTACAGAAACACTTAGAATACTTTTTGGCTTTATGATGATACCTATAATGCTTGGAGGTGCAACAGGCTTTTAAGTAATATGGAGAGAAATCTCCATATACTCTTTTACCTTTTTTAAGCCTAGTTTTATATATTTTTCGATACTTTTTAGTCTTTAATTTTAAAGATTTAAAAAGGACAAAATTGAAAATTTTATTCTCTCCTAGCGAAAGCAAAAACGATACTTGCAAAGAAAAACCTATAGATAAAAGCTCTTTTATATTTGAAAATTTATTTGATTTTAGAATGCAAGCTGTAAAAAAATATGAAGAATATATCAATAACGCTGATTTGAAAGCCTTGCAAGAACTTTTTGGTATAAAAAATGAAAATGAAATTTCTAATTTTCAAAGAGATTTAAAAAATTCTCCTACCCAACAAGCTATAACGCTTTATAGCGGGGTGAGTTATGAGTATTTAAATTTTGATATTTTAGATAAAGAAAGTCAAAAATACATCCTTGAAAACACTCTTATTTTTTCAAATCTTTTCGGGATAGTTAAAGCAAGCGATCATTTGCCTTTTTATAAATTCAAACAAGGCGCGAAAATAAATAATTTTGCTTTAGAAAAATTTTACAAAGAACATTTTAGTAAAGCTTTAGATGAATATTTAAAAAATGAAGAACTGCTTGATTTAAGAGCGGGTTTTTATGATAAATTTTACACCCCAAAGCGTAAATTTAGTACTTATAAATTTATAAAAAAGGGTAAGGTAGTTAGCCATTTTGCTAAAGCTTATAGGGGGATTTTACTTGCTCTTTGCGCAAGGATTAAAGCTAAAAACAATGCTGAGATTTTAAATCATCTTCCATCTAATTTAAGTCTTAAAGAAATTCAAAACAAGGGTTTAAAAGAAGAAATTGTGCTTGAAATTTTAGATTAATTTCCAAACACAATTTATCTCTCGCCATACCCTCTTATTTAATAATCAATTTTAAAAATATTGTTTCAATATAGATATAATTTTAAAAAATATTTGTTTTATTTTGTTTAATTTTATGAAATTAAAAATTAATACCTAAAATCATCTCTTTTTAAGAAAATTATTTATAGTATTATAGGTGAGAATAAAGGAGAACAAGTGCAGTATTTTTTTGTATTTTTAATTATTATATTTTTATTTATTGTATTTATGCTCATCATGCGCTATGAGAAAAAACTTGAGCTTTTAAATCAAAGCATACAAAATATAAAAGAAGAAGTGAATGAACTTAAAAACACTACTCAAAACAATCGCTCTTTGATTGAAAAAAATCGCTCTGATATTGAAAGTATCAACAAATAATTTCAAGTAAAAAAAGCCTTAAGCTCATAAACTAACTTGTGATTTAACATTAAAACAAATGTTTTCTCACAAGCTAGCTCTTTTTTGTTTTTATAAACAAAACTTTTTAAAAAATCAAGAAGTAAAAGGCTTGGCATTTTTCCTTGTAAAATTATATACATGGTGTTTTGAGAAATTCCATACTTATAACTTGCTCCGCTAGGAAAGGCATCAAGGTCAAAATTCACACTGTCATTACTAGCATCATAATCTAAAATTTCAATCTTTACAAAACTAGCATCTAAATCTTCAATTTTCAATAATTCAAAAATATTCAATTTTTGATTTTTTTCTACCTTCACACTTTCTTTTTGCTCACAATTATCGGATGTAAAAATAAAGCAATCCTTGTTAAAGATTCTTGAAAAAGTATTAAAAGGAGTAAATCTTGTATTATTTTTAGGAGCTTCATCAATCTTTATTTCTAAAGGTGGATTGCGTGGCTCTTCATCTTGTTTTATTTGACTTGTTGTAAAAATTTCCTCTACTATGATGGTATTTTCTTCATTTTCATCATACAAGCATTTTAAAATTTCATCAAATTCAAAGCTATGATCACTAAATTCCAAAAGCCTTACACTATCAGTTATAAAGTCGATCTTATCTCTATTGGGAATTTTATCCTTAACTATAAATGCCCTATTGTAAAAATATGATTTTTCTATCTCATATTCATCACTTTTACCTTGAAAAGTTATTTTCATCTATAAGGCTTTCGCTATAAGTTCCAAAGGACTTGCAAAAATTGCTTTACTAGAATTTTGCTCCAAAGCATTTGAAATTTGCATTCTACATGCCGAACATTCGGCACTAACTACACAAGCTTTGCTTTCATCAATCATACTTGCTTTTTTAAGTCCTACGCTCAAAGCCCTATCATAATAATCCGTTTGCATACTTACCCCACCAAAACCACAGCATGCATTAGGATTACTCATTTCAACGAAATGATAATTTGCTTTTAAAAGCTCTCTAGGCTCTTTAAAAACCCCTTGCATCTTTCTCGCATGACAAGGATCATGATAAGTAATGCTATAATTAAGCTTTTTCTTACTTTCTAAAAGCTCTTTTAAATTTGTAAATTTATAAAAATACTCACTAGCCATATAGATGCGAGAGGAAATCTTTTGAGCTCTTTTGGCCCACTCTGGCTCATTTTGCATATTAAAAAAATGTTCTAAATCTATTTTCAACATTGCCGAGCAAGTTGCCTCAGGAATGATAATAGCATCAAGCTTTTCTAATTTTTTTTCAAAATATTCTATATTTTTCTTAGCCAAAATTTCAACACTTTTAAAATCACCTGTAAAAAATTGCGGTGCACTACAACAAACTTGCTCTTTCATTAAATCCACATTGATTTTTACTTCTTTGGCGATTTTAAGTACAGCATTAGCTGTGTCTATGTAAAAATAATTTGCCAAACAACCCACAAAAAAACCTACAGTTTTTTCTCCTCCATTGTCGATAAAATCAGGGTTTGAATTTAAAAAACTTTTTTTATTAAAACTCGTAAGCAATCTTCCTTTTTTAACAAAAGGCATGGAAAATTTAGCCTTCATACCTACATTTTGATCCTGACTTTGAATTTTAAAAGCACAGCTTTGAAACACATAGCCTAATTTCGCGACCAAATCTAAAATTTTACGCTTTCTTAAGAAAAAAAAGATAATTTTTTTATACCATGCTATACCAAATTTTTTAGCTATATCATAGCGCACTTCTTCGATGGCATTATCTACTCTTAATTTACTCGGACAAACCTCGACGCAATTTGTACACAAAAAACAGGATTCAAAAATCTTTTTAGCCTCTTTATCTAGCTCTAATTTTTCTTCCTTATAAGCTGCTAAAAGATCTAAAAAACCCCTAGGGCTTGTAGTTTCATCGCGATTTACTTCATGAATAGTACAAACCGGAATACATTTTCCACATTTAACGCAAGCATCACTTATTTGACTAAAATTCATCACCACCCCATCAAACCGTTTTAGAAAAGACTTTTTTATCTTCACTTATATTTTTCATATAAGCATCAAAACACATAGCTATATTTCGTATCAACAAAACGCCTGTTTCATTTACTAAAATAAAATTTTCACTCAAATTAATAAATTCTTTATATTCCTCCAAAGCTTTTAAATCTTCTTTAAAATACTCTTTAAAATTGATTTTAAATTCTTTCTCTATGGCTTTAATATCTAGTCTAAAATTTGCCATCAAATCCATAATCACAGCTTTTCTAAGCTCATCATCATAGCTTAGCTTAATCCCTCTTTCAAAAGGCAATCTTCCCTCGCTAATCGCAGCTTCATAGCTTGGCATATCTTTAAAATTTTGTGCATAATGACTTTGTCCTTCTCCTATACTAGTAAGTCCTATACCGATCAAATCTGCGCCGCCCTTAGTAGTATAGCCTTGGAAATTCCTATGTAAAGTCCCATTTTCCAAAGCTTTAAAAAGCTCGTCTTCTTCTTTGGCAAAATGATCCATACCTATCATTTTATAACCATTTTGAGTCAAAAATTTCTCACAAAATTCCAAAATTTCAAGCTTAACATCAGGGCTTGGCAAAGTATTTTCATCAAATTTTCTCATATTTTTCTTAAGCCAAGGTACATGAGCGTAATTAAAAATAGCCAAACGATCCGGATTTAAAAGCATAGCTTTTTCCAAGGTTTTAGCAAAGCTTTGCAAACTTTGAAAAGGCAAACCATAAATCAAATCCATATTGACAGATTTTATCCCCCTATCTCTTACCAATTTTAAAGCATTTTGCGTTAGCTCAAAGGGTTGAATTCTATGAATTTCTTTTTGCACTCTTTCATCAAAATCTTGCACGCCAAAACTGATGCGATTAAAACCATTTTTGGTTAAAACATCAGCTTGCTCTTCATTTAAAAAACGCGGATCAATTTCACAGCTAATTTCAGCATCTTTGGTAAAATTTCCAAAAACAGATTTAATTTTTAAAATTAAACTTTCTAGCTGTTTAGCACTAAAAAAAGTAGGCGTCCCACCACCAAAGTGCATTTGCACCACTTCTCTTTTAGTATCTATAATAGTGCTTAAAATATCAAGTTCTTGAAAAAGATATTTTAAATATCTCTCCTTACTTTCTTCTTTGGCGGTATAAATAACATTACAGCCACAGAAATAACAAGCACTTCTGCAAAAAGGCAAATGAAAATAAAGCGATAAAGCTTTGTTTTGCTTTTTTAAAATTTCTATATATTCTTCATATTTGAAATTTGTGTTAAATTCCACTGCAGTAGGATAAGAAGTATAACGCGGTCCTGCCTTAGAATATTTCACAAAAGCCTTATAATCTCTCATTATTTTTTACCCTTTCTACCATAGCTTGCATATCTACAAATAAATTTGGATGTTCTTTTTTAATATCTGCAAGCAATTTTTCAAGATCAATACTGATCTCCATAACACCCTCTTGCGCCTTGCGTTTTATCTCATCCATTGCCACTATCCACACATCACTAAAATCAATAGGAATTTGCTGATAAATCGCTTTTTCAAGGCGAAGTTCAAAATTCTCTTTTTGAGTTTGTTTTAAATTTTCTAAAATATTTTTAAGACTATTTAAAGAAATAAGTGTATGAATTTGATCATTTTCATCCATTATAAACCAAGGTTCAGGAGAATCAAAACTACCATTTTTAAGTATCAAGCATTTTTCGTTTTCATTCTCACTTTGCTTCATTTCAAATATAGCTCTATCCTCTTTTTTCATGCCTAAATTTTGGCTAAATTCATCAATGCGTTTTAAGCAATTGCTATATTTTTCAAGTTCTTTCACTAAAAACTCCTTATCCTATCTTCTCCAACTTATGAAATTATTATAAAATCTTATTTTTCCTTATTTAAAAAGCAAAGCAAGGCTTTTACCACATAAAGGCGATTTTTTGCTTCTTCAAAAATCACTTTTGAATGCTTTTCAAAGCTCTCTTCGCTTACTTCATAACCCCTATAAGCAGGTAAGCAGTGCAATAAAATCGCATCTTGATTTGCCGCATTCATAGCCTCTTCATCAATAATAAAGCCGTCAAAATCTTTAATTTTCTTTTCTTTTTCACTCTCTTCACCCATAGAAACCCAAGTATCGGTAATGACTACATCTTTACCTTTTATGGCCTCAAATTTATCATGAGTCAAAAAGATTTTTGCTCTCGAAATTTTTGCTTTTTCTTTGGCAAATTCTAAAATTTCACTATTGATTTCATAATTTTTTGGCAATGCAACACTAAAATCAAATCCCAAAATCGCAGCTGCAATAAGCCAAGAATTACACATATTATTGCTATCGCCCACAAAGGCCACCTTAGCTATATCATCTTTCATTTTGCCACATTCTTTTATAGTGAGTAAATCCCCTAAAACTTGCGTTGGATGATAAAGCTCGCTTAGAGCATTGATAACTGGTGCTTTAGAATATTTTGCAAATTCTACTAAACTTTCATGCTTGTTTACCCTCATCATTACAAAATCAACCATCGCCCCAATAACTCTAGCTGTGTCTTTTATAGGCTCACCTCGGCTTAATTGCAAATCATTACTGCTTAAAAATAAAGCCTTTCCGCCAAGCTCTGTGATAGCAAGCTCAAAAGCCATTCTAGTTCTTGTGGAGTTTTTTTCAAAAATCATTGCTAAAGTTTTATCTTGCAAAAGCTTTTTGGGATTTTTTTTAAGCTCGCTTGCATGCTCTACAAGACTTAAAATTTCATATTTAGAAAAGTCTCTTAGTGTTAAAAAATGTCTCATTTTTCTCCTTTTAACATTTTAGCTAATTCTTTAGCGTGATAAGTGATAATTAGCTTTGCACCCGCTCTTTTAAAAGCTATCATTGTCTCATATAAAACTTTTTCATAATTAATCACTCCTGCACGACCCGCTGCTTTTAGCATGGCATACTCACCACTTACATTATAAACACACAAAGGCAAATTAGAATGAAGTGAAATTTCTTTCACTACATCAAGATAAGCTAAAGCGGGTTTTACCATTAAAATATCCGCTCCTTGTGCTTCATCTTCCAAGCTTTCTTCTAAGGCTTCTTTTCCATTTGCAAAATCCATTTGATAGCTTTTTCTATCTCCATAACTTGGCGTTGAATCCGCTACATCACGAAACGGCCCATAATAACTTGAAGCAAATTTAGTAGAATATGCCATTATAGGCAAATTTTCAAAACCTTCCTCATCTAAGGCTTTGCGTAAAGTTTCTATAATACCATCCATCATCCCGCTAGGTGCTATCATATCAACCCCCGCTCTTGCATGGACTAAGGCTTGCTTGGCTGAAATTTCTAAAGTTGCGTCATTATCTACACTTTTGGTTTTAGGATCAATTATCCCACAATGCCCATGATCAGTATATTCACAAAAGCAAAGATCGCTGATAACAAAAAGATTTGGAAATTCTTTTTTTATCTCTCTTATACTTCTTGCAATAAGTCCCTCATCGTCCATCGCATCACTTCCGCAGCTATCTTTTTTATCATTTTCAAGAACACCAAAAAGAATAATCGCTTTTATACCCAGCTCGCTTATGATTTTACATTCTTTTAAAATTTCATCTAAACTCATTTGAAATACATCAGGCATAGATGAAATTTCTTTTTTAATTCCTTTACCATTTACAACAAAAAGAGGATAAATAAAATCATTAATACTAAGAGTGTGTTCTCTTACCATAGCCCTTAAACTCTCATTAAGTCTAAGTCTGCGGAATCTTTTAAACATTTTTTGTCCTTTTTTTGCTACAATGTTATCATAATTTTGATTATAAAGAGTAGCAAATGGATATAAAAATTTCAGAAATTGCAAATCTACCTAGCAAATGGGGTAGTTTTCAAATTCAAAGCTTCAAAGAAGGAGAAAAAGAACATTTATGTATATTTAAAAACACTCCACAAGATATCCTAAATTTAAGAATTCATTCAGAATGTTTAACAGGGGATGCCTTAGGAAGCTTAAAATGCGATTGCGGAGAACAACTTGAATTTTCATTAAAATATATAGAAAAACATGGTGGAATGGTGATTTACCTAAGGCAAGAAGGACGTGGAATTGGACTTTTTAATAAAGTCAATGCTTATGCTTTGCAAGATAAGGGTTTTGATACCATAAAAGCTAATCACCAACTAGGCTTTAAGGCTGATGAGAGAACTTATGAAATAGTAGAATTTATACTAAAACATTATAAAATTTCTAAGGTTAATTTACTTACTAACAATCCACAAAAAATTCACTCTATACAAGATAAAATCATGGCGCGCGTTCCTATACTTATAAATCCTAACCGCTTCAATGCAAATTATTTAGAGGTAAAACAAAATCAAATGGGGCATTTACTTTGAATTTGGATTTTTTAAATTTAATTTTATCTGATTTTAATGAAGAAGATTTTAGGGCTAAGCTTAAAATCTATAAAGAAATTCTAAATAAATTTAACCGCATTCATAATCTCACTCAATTAAAAAATATAGATGAAAATATTTTAGATAGCATTGAAATTCTTAAATATTTTGATTTTTCAAAGGCAAAAAATATAGTCGATATCGGTAGCGGTGCTGGCTTTCCTGCTATTTTTTTAGCCTTTATTTTACCAAGCAATTTTCATCTTTTTGAACCCAATCCAAAAAAAGCTGCATTTTTAAGAAGTATCAAAATAGAATGTAACTTAACAAATTTAACCGTATACAAAGAAAAAGTTGAAAATTATAAAAGCTCATTTAAAGCCGATATTATCACTTCAAGAGCTCTTATGGATGTAAAACCCTTAATAAAACTTTGTTTAAATATAAGTGATCAAAAAACAATTTTTATACTTTGGAAAGGAAGTGAAATTTTTGATGAAGTAGAAGGGTTGAAAGATTATGATATTTTTGAAAATGGCTTAAGAAGGTATTGCGTTTTAAAAAATACTCAAAGTGGTATGAATACCACTTTGTAATTATTGTACTACATCAGCGCTAAAAACGATATCTACTAAAGGCCATGAAATTCCGCCATGTCCTGGTGCAACATCACTCAAAGCTTTTAGAGCTTGAGAGCTATTTTTAAAAGCATGTAAATCAAGCTGTCCTTTGGCTACAAATTTATTGTTTTCTATAGTATAGCTTAAAGGCACAAGCGTGCTCTTTTTATCTATAGTTACTCTAGCTGAGATCACGCCTTTATTCTCACCTGTAACTACATCTTTAAAAACCACTTTAATATCTGAATTTCCAAGCAAACTAGGGAAAAATACTTTAGCAAGATTATCTGTAATGATTTCATTGCCCTCACCCATAAAAACGCTGCTTGGATTTACCACTGCTCTAGCACCTTTTAAATAGCTTGCCAAAGTACTAGTATTTTTAGAAAATTTATATTTAACATCTTTAAATTCTCCACCCACTCCTACCATATCTTCGGTCTTATATCCTTCAAAACTAACTTTCAAGCTATCTTGATTGAAAGAAACAGCACTCAAACTTGTTGCAAGTATCAAAGAGACTGCGATGCCATAAAACATTTTTTTCATTTTTTTATCCTTTTTTAATAAAATTTTGATTTGCGTGAGAATTATAGCATATTTTTATAAAAAAATAATTTTTTCTAAATAGTAATTTTTATTACCAAAGTATACCTCGAAAAAATAGGGTCAGAAAATATCCTCCAAAAACCAAAACCAATCCCAAAACAAAAGCTAAACCAAAAACTCTTGAGCCACTTTTTAAGAATTTTTTAAAGTCGATTTGAAGTCCTAAAGCAGCCATAGCAAAAACAATACAAAGAGTGCAAAGTAATTTTCCAAAAGATATAATATCACTTGTAGAAATTCCAAGAAAATTTTCCCTACTTGCCAAATAAGTATTTATAACAATCACTCCTAAAAAAATAAATGCAAAATAAGGAATACTTATATTTTTTTCTGTTTTTTCCTTACTTGAATGCTGATTTTTAGCAAAAAAATAAGTTATAATCAATAAAAATGGCACAAGCAAAATCACTCTCATCATCTTTATAATAATGGCAATATTTGAAGCACTTTGATCAAAATTTGCCATATCTTTCGCCATTTCAGCAGCTCCTGCAACATTGGCTACCTCATGTAAAGTTGCACCCATAAATATACCCATAGCATGTTGATTAAAATAAGGAAAAAGATCTAAAGAAAAAACTATGGGATATAAAAACATAAAAACAAGCCCAAAAATCACCACTGTACCAACGGCTAGAATTCCTTTAAAGGGATCACTTTTTAAGCTTGATTCTAAGGCTAAAACAGCTGCTGCTCCACAAATAGCACTTCCAGCACCTACTAGCATGGAAGTTTCTTTATCTAGTTTAAAAACCTTTACACCCACAATCAAAGCTAAAATAAAAATAAAAAATATAACTATCATAGAAAGTATAAAGCCTTTTAATCCCACACTTAAAAGTTCGGTTAGAGTAATATTAAAACCATATAAGATAATACCCAATCTTAAAAGTTTTTTAGCACTAAAGTGCACTCCTGCTTGTAAATGATGTTGGTATTTAAAAAACCAAGGTGAAAGCAATGCTCCTATAATAATAGCAAAAGCAGCTGCTGCTAAATGGGTTGTATCTTTAATACTTTGAACACTTGAAAGATACATTGCAAAAAACACTATAGAGGCTGTAAAAATCAAACCTTTAAAATTTGAAATCAGTATATTTTTATAATGCTCTATTTTTTTTATCATATGTTTTCTCCTTTAATTTGCAATTATAAAATTACAATTAAATATTTTCTTGCCATTATAGTCATTTTTATATTATAATAAAAATATATTATTTTAATTTTTATAATAAATTT
>NZ_AINS01000052.1 GCF_000254135.1 Campylobacter coli LMG 9860 | reverse complement strand
CCGCTTTCATAATCATTTAAAGCCTTTTTATAGTTGTTGCTTTCTAGTTCATAACTGATATTTAGCTCTTTTAAAATATCTAAAAGCTTGTTTATTTCTTGCTCTTTTGCTTTTATTGTTATGGTTTTCATAGCTTTTCCTTTACTGGTTCAAAGTTTAGTTATTATAACTTATTTTATTTTATAAGCCTTTAAAAGAAAAGCTATTTAATTTAAAATACTTTGACAAACTATATTAACCCCTAAGTTTAGTTTAGTAGTTCCCTAACACTTAGGTGGGTAGATTAAATCTAATGACCTAACTTTTAATTAGCTCATCTTTTTAAGTGGGATTTTATATAAAAGCCCTAAAAATAATTACCTTTTCCATTTCAACCTTTCTTAAAATTATCTTAAATATTAAATTAATTTTTGTATATTTCAAAGTTTGTTTTATATGAAGTAAATTTTATTTACATCATCTTTTTTATATAATTTATAAGGATTTTATTGCGTGGTTTATTTGTAAGGGTAGCAAGTTTAACCTACTACCCTTATTTTATTTCTTTTTACTCTCTTCAAATAATTCTTTTAACAATCTCTCTTCTTGTTTCTTATGCAGTTCTTTAAGCTCTTTAGGGGTAAATTCTTTACCTAACTCATCTTTTATAATTTCATGATAAACACTTGCGTACATATCTATATTGTGATGACAATTATCTTGGTCGATAACAATTTCTTTTATCTTATCAAGCATCATCATAAGCATATCTTTTACATACTCTATACTTGTATCATTCTCAAACATATTACAAGTTTTAACATCGTTTTCGTTTTCCAAATCACTTAAAAATAAATCTAAAAGATATTTAAAAGCGTTTATTTTGCCATCTAGGCAACTCATTCTACAATAATCTACCTTTTCCATTTTTTATCCTTTTGTTATATTGATTTGATATTTTTTAAAGTAAAATAATATAATATTAATACTTAATTTTATCTTTAATAAATATCGTTTTAATATTTTTATTTTATATTTAGTATTGTAGCTATATAATTTATATAAAATTATAAAGGTTACAAAATGACTAAAGAAAAATTCAATCAGCTTTTAAAACAAGCTAATTTAAATAAGAAACAATTAGCCGATATAAGCGGTATTCCATATCCTACTATTAATGCTTGGGGTTCTACAACTTCTTATCCGCCCTATATAGCTTTTTTATTAGAAAACTATATCAAAGCTCAAAAATACAATAAGATTAAAGACTTAATAAAAGATGATTTGTAAGTTTTGATGATGTGTGCTCAAAATTGAGCAGTGCTAATTGGTAGGTGTCTTCAAATTTGAAGACGCCCCCTTCAACCACTTTTTCTAAAAAATACTAAATTAAAATATAAAAATAAATTGATAAATATTTTCATAATTAAACCACGATGATATAAAAATTATTTCGTGAAACATTTTAAAGGCTTATTTTTAATATAAAGCAATTATAATCAATTATAAATTACCCTTTATAATTGATTAAAACGCCTATAAAATAGGGATTTACCCCATTTTTAAGGAAAATAGCCTTTATAATTGATATAAATACCTAATTTACCATACTTTCAAACCTTAAATCCTATCAATTATAAATCTTTTCTCTTTATGCCTATGTTTTTTAAGATTTTTACTAAAAAATCATCAATTATAAGGGAAAAAGCAAAGTTATTTATAATTGATACTTATAAATGCTTCAAATACCTATAAAATAGTTATTTCAATCAATTATAAATGCTATTTTTGCTAAAATGCTTATAAAGCCTTATTTTATCTATATTTGCTTCAATTATAAAGGGTGATTTATAATTGCTTATAATTGATATATAATTTCTTTTATATAAAAAAATGTTTCACGAAATATAAAAAGAATAAAAAATATAAAATGATAAAATAATAAATGATATTATTTATCAAAATAAAAAGTATAAAAATAAACTAATATTAAAATAAGCGATTTTAAGCGTTTTTATTTTTTGTCTAAGGTTGTTTTATCGGTAAAAATACTTTTTTGATTTTAGGAGTGTTTTTATTAAGCTATAGCTATAAGATAATAATTAAGTAAAAAGCTACATGAATTAAACTCACATAGCTTTTTACTTATTCGCTAAATAAAGTTTGCTCGGCATTTATTTCTATGCCGTTAATGATGGTTTTATTCTCTTTTAAAGGCACATAATATTTTAAAGCTTTTCCACCCGTTGCTCTTGATTTTTCTATTATATTAAAATATAACCCTTTTCCACTTTCTAGCTTTTTAATGGCATGTGTATCGGTTTTTGATTTTTCTAAAAGCTCTAATAACTCCCCTTGCAAAATCTCGCCTTTTTGTTCTATGATTTCTTTAGCTTTTATAAGAAAGTTTGTATCGTTTTCATTTACTGCTCTTTCTATTTTTAAATCAAGCGTATTTAAGTCTATATCTACCTTTAAATTATAAGGTAAAAAATTTCTTGCCTTTTTTGTATTTAATTCTATATTTAAAATTTCTCCATCGTTATTGCTTGTTTGTATTTTAAAAAGGTTATCAGTCGCATTTAAGAAATTAACCCCACCCATGAACTCACTTTCAGCACTCTTTCCCTTGTGATGTATAAATAAAAAAGTAGCTTCGCCTTTATGACTTATTTTTTTAATTATTTTCATAAATTCAGCTACTTTTTTATTATCATTCATATCACCATTAAAAAAGTTAAAAAGGCTATCAAATACGATAAAAACATTAACCAAACCACCGCTTTGCATTAAAGGTTCTAGATATTTTTCAACAATAAAGTTAAAATCAACTTCTATCTCATCAGTTCCACACTCTAAAGCATTGCTTGTTTGTATATAATTAAAACCAGGATAATCTAAAAAATAATATCCCCCTATTTGCATACTTTTTTTAATCCTGCTTTTAATGGTTATTTTGCTATTATCACCATCAAAATAAATAATTTTTCTAATCTTGTTAAATTCTAATAAATGCTTGCAAATAGCAAAACTTAAAAAAGTTTTACCCTTATTAGCTTCACTTGTTAAAAAACTAATACTCCCTTTATCCAAAAAATCATCGATTAAAGATGTAAATTCTATTTTTTCTAAATCAACGCTTCTTATAGCCCATTGTGTTAAATCTACAAAAGAATTATTTTTTATATTTGCATTTTTTTGTGATATAATTTTACTAGGGTTGCAACTTGATTCATTTATTTTACTTTTAATATTTTCAAATTCTTTAAAGTCAAGTTTATCTATATCTTGGCTTTTTATTTTTTTTAAATCATTAATTTCTTTAATATAATCTTTCATTTTTTTACCTTTAAAAATAAATTTATTTTTTTATTAAAATAATTCTTGAAGTATTTTTCCATATAAGAAAAAAAACTATTTAAACCTTTTTTATCTCTTTGGTAGTCTTGTCTTAACTCTTTCATTAAATAAGCTAAAAAATCTATAAAATCAGCGTTTTTTACCTCATCATAATTAAAAACACAATAGCCTTTTTTCAAAGGATTTATTTGTATTAATTCTTTTAAAAGCTCTAAATTAGCTTTAAAACTGCTCTCATCGTTTTCAACTATAAAAACTATTCTTTTATTATCGATGAGGTTTAAAAGCTCATTTATTTGCTCGTGTGAGTGTATATTTTTCATCATGCTATCACTTTGAAAACAAACAGCGTTTAATCCTAGCAATTCACTTACTATAATTTCTTTTATGCCACTAAAGATAAAACAATAATCTTTTAATAAGCCTTTTTCTTTGGCTTTTATAAGTTTTATAAATTTATTGCTACTACCTTTAACTTTAAACCATTTGACTAATTCATTTTTAAAAAGCTTTTCTCTAATAGCCACGCTTTTAATTTCGTTTTTATCTTTCAAGATAAAAGCCAAACTTTTATCATCTTTTGAAAAAGCAAAATAATCTTTTAAAATACTTTCAAACTCATCATCTTTTAAAAAATTTAATTTACATAAGTGCATAAAAAGTCTAAAATCATTAAAAAAAGCTTTTTCTAAAGCCTTACATTCTATAAAATCGCTATTAGCTAAATTAAAATTAGCCTGTAAAGAATAAGCTATATTTTTTAAATAGCTATTATCTTTTAAAGGCTCTTTTTGTGGTTTAAAGCTACCCACCTTTTGCGTGGGTAACCTGTTAAAATCACTAAATATAATCAAAGCTTCTTTTAACCCTACATTTTCTTTAAAGGCTATAAAATCGATTATATCTCCACTAAAACTTCCGTTAAAATCAGTAATCAAGCAAGTGTTAGTTTTTATTTTAAGGCTTTTATTGTGCTTTTCATTTCCTTGTTTATCAAACTCCAAACCATAGCGTAAATATAAAAAATCAACTATAGAATAATAATTTTTTATATACGCCTTTATTTCATCATTAAAAAGGCTTATACTCATTTTAAGTCTTTAATTTGTGTTTTAAAGCTTCATAAGTTGCCTTACAAGCATTTAAAAGAATAATCCTTTTTTGCTCTTTCTTTGTAAAAACCTTATTTTCTAAAAAGCTTTTTTTATGAACTTCTAAAACTGATAAAAGCTCTTTAATTTCTTTTTCAAAGCTTGTATTTTTTAGTAGTGGTCTAAGTTTATCTTTCAATAGGCTAAACATTGAAAAATCAAAATATTTAAATCTTACATTAAAAATAAACAATAATTCATCTTTTAAGTATTCTAAAGCTTGTCTATCATTCATAACTTACCCTTTAATTGATAGTATGGTTTCTAAACCACTCATCAAGCTTAACTTTTTCATAAAAGATTTTTTTACCTATTTTAACATAAGGTATTTTCTTTTGCATTCTGTATTTATTTTGAGTATCTTTGCTTAAGCTGTAAAGTGTAATTACTTCTTGTATAGTTAAAAAGTCTTTGTTTGTGTGTTGCATTTTGTATCCTTTCTAAATTTTATTAATGCAATTAATAAAGCCATTAAAAAGGAATTAGTAAGTTTAAATTTATTACAATTTCTTTTAAGGGCTTAAACTATGGCTCTTATAATGAAATTGTGCGTTTTAATCAAGTCGCCAAACAAAGAATTAAAACGCACTAGCTGAAAAAGTTTAAAGCTTTTCAAGTTTCATTAGATTAAAAAATATTATTTGAAATATTTACGAAGTATTTTAGCAGTTTTGTAAAAAAAGGGCAAGTTCAAAATTAAAAAAAATTTTTTGCCCTTTTTTAGCTGAAGTCTTTAAAAGCTTTTATGATTGTATTTAACAATTCTTTTCTTTTAATCTTTTTGCTATTTAGCTTATATTTCTCTTGCATTTCAAGCATAAAATCATTAAAAGTTTTTGTCTTATTAAATTTTTTTTCTATGCAATAAAGAATGCTTTTATTATAGATTATATCGCACATTAAAATCAAAATAGGATATACACTCATATCTGTTATTTCTATATACGCTTTTTTGTAAAACTCTTTAAGTCCTATTTGAAAACTTATTTTTTCCTTTGTATCATTGTCTATATAATAAAAAATGTTTTCTAGGGTTTTAAAAGCACATTCGATATTGGTTTTTTTTATATTTAGTTCTTTTTCATAATTTTTAATTAATGTTTCTAGTATTGATAAATCTTTTTCTAATTTATTTTTATGTTGTGAATTTATATCTTTTAAATTTCTTGCATAAAATAATAAACTATTTATTTTTATTAGTAAGTCTTCTTTTATCTCAACTTTCACTTCTGGTTTTAATTTATTAAAAATATCTAAATCGTTCCAAAATCTGCTATTTTTTTCCGTAAATTCATCAATTATAAGTTTATTTTCTAAATAAAAATTACTTTTGCTATTTTTTAAGCCATTACATATAAAAATCTTTAAATAATCTTTATTGTCTTTAGCCTTTTTCAGTTCTTCATTAAATTCAGCAGTAGGATTAAAATCGGAAATATTAACCATAATAGTTCTAGTATGTAAAATGTTTTTATCTATCATTTGATAAACCTAACTCGCTATGTTTTCCTATTCTTAACGCCGTTTGTATTGCTTTATCTAATTTACTAAATTGCCTTAATGCCTTATCGCTATAATAAAAAAACATTACAAACCTAATTCTTTATATAAATTACTTGCTAAAGTCGCTTTTTTACCACTTTCTAAATATTCTTTATAAGCCTTTAATTCATAATCATTTAAAACACTTGCCTTGCTCTTTGCTATTTTTGCCATTGCCTTAACGGCTTTGATAAGTTTCTCGCTTGGATTTTCTAAAATCAAGTTTATTTTCAACCCCTTAAAGTGTTTTAATATATGCTTTAGCCGATACCGCTAAAAATGCACTTCTTGATAAGCCCATTTTTTTAGAATAAAAATCTATTTCATCTACAAGACTATTTTTTAAGGTAATAGCTAGATTTTTGCTTTTGTCTTTTTGCATGGGTTCTGGGATAAACTCGTTTTTAGCCAAAGCTTCTTCTAAATAACAAGCAAAGGCATTTTTTAAATCTTCTGTTGCTTCGTTTGGTGTTTTACCATCTCCTGCCATTAAGACAAGTTTATTAAGTTCTTTATCGTCAAATTGTGCTAAATAATCGCCATCATCAAGTTTTACTAAATTAATCTTATAAGGCAAATTCAAATAATAATTTATATCTTTTTTCATTTTTCATCCTTTAAAAGTTTTAATATTTGCTTTACATAAAATTCTTTTATAGGTTTATGCATATGTTAGCAAAACTTGCATTTTTGGGATTATTTTCTAATTCTTTGATTAACTTTTCTTTGTTGCTCATATATGTATTATATATATAATTATCTTAAAATATTTTAAATGCATTCAAAGCCTTGCAAAGTATTTTATATTTTATTAAGTATTTGTATTTTATAATTCTTTTACATTCAAAGGGGGGCTCAACCCCTATTAAGATAATCTAACAAATCTTTATTTATTAAACAAATCAAATCATTTAAAAAGTTTTCTATCTTATCAGGCATTAAACCTATATTAGTCCCTTTTTCTTTTGTGCTTATGCGTGGATATAATTTATTATCATTTTCTCTAATTTTTAAAAGATTTTCAAAATGACAGGCTCTATTCCTTAAAGTATGTAGCAAGTTTAAAACTATATTAACTTTATCTATATTATCAAAGCCTTGTTTTGTATTTTCGTAAATAAAAAAGTTTCTATTACTACTGCTATACTTCCTAAAATCAAAAGCCCTTAAATCTAAAATCTTATTTTGCACCTTATAGGATATGATTAACTTAGCTACTACACCTAAGCTAAGGCGTGATAAGATTTGATATCTTTATCTTTAAACTCATTTATTTTAGCCAATAAAAAAGGATTATCGCTAGTTTTTATCCATTCTTTACAATTACTATTTAATTCATAATCTAGGGCATTTCTTAGATAAATTTCAAGTATTGCTATTTTAGGCATTATCTTAGATATTAATTTCAAGTTCTCAAAATGTTCGTTTATATCTTTATAATGCTCTAATCTTTGCTTTGAAAAGATAAATTCTAAACCTAACATTTTTAATCTTTTTCTTGTAGCTTTTTTAAAGCTTCATTAGCTCTTTGACTTGCTTTAAGTGTATCATTAGTCGCATAAATATTTATAGTGCTTAAATCCCTATGCCCTAAAGCTCCGCTAATAACTGCGGGATTAACTCCATTTTGCATTAAAAAACTAGCCTTTATGTGCCTTGAAAAATGGGGTGTCCATTCTTTTACTCCGCTAAGTTCTCTTATTTTGGCTTCTTGTCTTGCCAAATTTGATATTTTTTTACCGCTAACACTAGAAACAAAAACTAATCCTTTGTCTTGTTTAACCTCATCTTTTAAAGCCTTTAGTGCATTATAGCATTCATCATCTAAGGCGTGTTCTTGTGCTTCACCATTTTTTGTCTTTGGTAAAAATATAGTTTTTCTTTCTAAATCTACATTTTGCCAAAGCAAACTTAAAACCTCATCCCTACGCCTACCACTATGTATAAGCAAGAATAAAGCTTTATAAAGTAAATTATCTTTGTATAGCTCTAAAATAGCATTTAAAATAGCTTCATATTTACCTTTAGGATTAGTAACAAGCTTTTTATTTTGCACTCTATCAAGCTTTAAACCTAATGTAACATTTTCATTAATCCATTTATTTTTTACTGCATATCTAATCATAGGGCTTAGCACTTCTTTAATGGCTCGATTATATGTTTTTGGCTCTAGTCCTTTGTTTTTCATTCCATTATAAAATTCTTGTACCTTGTAAAGCGTAAGCTCATCTAAGTGTATATTTCCTAATGGCTCTAAGATATGATTATTAAAAATGCTTATTAGATTTCTTATGTGTCCTTTGTGTTGTTCGTTTAAATCTTTTATGTTGTAATTGGTTTTTATAAATATCTCAAAAAGATTTTTTAACAAAATGCTAGAATTTAAAGCATATCCAACGCTAAAAAGCTTTTTAAACTCGTTTTCATATTCTTTAGCTCTTGCAAGTGCTATTCTTATATATTCGTTTTCATTCCACGCAGGGCGTAAAGGAATAGTAAAAGCGTGTTGCTTTTCTTTACCCCCATTTTGCATTCTAAATAAAAAGGAGTTAATTTTGTCTTTGTGTCTTTTTAAATGTGTTCCTTTTCCTATGGGTACATTATAATCCTTCCTATCAATCGCCATTTTTAACCTTATTATTTTTGCTATATTATAGCGTATTTCAAAGCCTTATAAACTTAATAAAATTATCTTAGGTTACCTTTATTTTAAGGTTAGGACTTATTTTTACCTTTTTTACCGCTAAACTTAAATGGATGAAAAGGACTATTTTATAGCTATCCTTTCATCCGGTTACTATTAAAAGTTACCTGCTAAAAGGTTGCCTTTTTGAAATAATTCGAAATGATACAATGGGACTTCAAAGGCTTCAGCGTAATTTAAGCAAAATCTCTAAAAGTATGGTAAAATGGGGTTTAGAGTGGTGCGGATGAAAGGACTTGAACCTTCACGCATTGCTGCACCAGATCCTAAGTCTGGCGTGTCTGCCAATTTCACCACATCCGCTAGTATGGTACGCTCAAGAGGATTCGAACCTCTGAC
>NZ_AINS01000053.1 GCF_000254135.1 Campylobacter coli LMG 9860 | reverse complement strand
TTCATTAATATCTTTAATTCGTTATTTGTTAAGTTCTAGGTTAGGTATTGGTTTGTTTTTATAGTTCCTTATTTACTAGTTTATTCTGTATTTTATTGTTATATTGTTGCTCTTGTGAATTAATTTGCTTATCCATTGAATTTATTTCTCACTTCACTTAAAATAAATCACCTTCTTAATTAAATTCCTTACTTAACTTCATGTTTTGCCTACTCGAAAAAATGACTCACTTTATAGATTGTAAAAATTAATATACGCTATATAACTTTGTTCGCTTATAAATTTATACATATTTATACCCAAAATTGAAAGCTAGCATGGAAAGAACTATTAAAGATAAAAAGATTTTTATAAAGAAAAATATAGTAAATTTCTTAAAAATAAAAATATGATTTTAGTTTTTATTATGATGATTTAAAAAATCCAAGCTAAGCAATCACAAAACAAAAATCATCTCAATGCATAGAAAATCAAATTAAGCTTATTGGGCTAAAATTTGATTTTTATCTCGACATAAATTTTGCCAATTAGAAGTAGTTTTAAGCTCCAAACACTGCTTTAGACTTTCTTTTTGCGCCTGAGTATTTTGCATTCTTTCATAAGTCATACTTTGTATATATAAAGCTCTAGCCCTATCTTCATCTGAAAGCTTTAATTTTAACAAATCTATTAATACTGCTAAAGCTTCTTGATTTTGATTGGTTTTCGCTAAAGTATCAAGATAAATAAATTCTAAATTGGGGCTAAAAAGATTAATTCCTTTTAAATTTTGATAGTCGATAGCCTTGGGCGCATAAGTTAAAATCGTTGTTTGCATATTGTGATCGTTTGCGTAAATTAATAAATTATCATAAGCTTCAACCATTGTAAAATTCATAGGAAAGCTTTCTAAAATTTGTAAAATTTTAATAGCCATATTATAATCATCCATTTTCAAATAAGACAAAAATTGCAAATAATAAGCTTTAAAATTCTCCTCATCACTCTTTAAAATTCTAGAATTTGCTATTTCTCGAGCTATATTTAAAGCTAATGGATATTGTTTATTATCATAAAGTATAGATGCTTTTTGCAAACCATAAAAAATAGAATCTTCATTATGATTTTTATCGATATAATCCATTGCTTGTTGCATATTTGAAGTTCTCATAAGACAAGCTAGCATTTGTTTTTTATTTTCTATCTTTTGTCCAATTTCGTAAGCATTAAATTGTGTAAATATATTAACAGCATTGATACAATTATCGGCTTTTAAATCATTGTTTAGAAGCTGAATAGCTGCTTGCTCTAATAATTTTGCAGAATTTGTTAATTTCTTATTTTCTATCTGATCTTTATAGGTCAAAACTGCACTTAAGTTACCCTCTTTATAATAAAGCGCAACATCTTCGCTTAAAGCTTTATTGACTATATTTTCATCTTTTTGAGCGTACTCTTTCATCAGGTTTGCATAACGCTGATGTAAAAATGTAGCATTATTATCCGCTAAGGCAAAGAAAACCTCATCATTTGCTTTTCTAATTTCATCTAAATATTTTCCATCTAAATAATTATCCATATATAAATCAAGATATTTGTTAGCATCACTTGATCTTGAAGTCATAGCTAGGGTTAAAGCTAGATCCTTTAAAACCTGCTCATATCTATCATCAATTTTAGGCATTTTTACAAAAACATCTTCATAAATACTTGCACTTATGTCATATTGTTTATGCTGATTAAAAAGCTTAGCAAGCTCTAAAGATCTAAACATATCCTTTGGAAAATATTCGGGATTGGCTTTTAAAATTGTATTGACATATTGCACAGCTTTATCGATTTGATTATTGGCAAGATAATCTTTGATTAAGCTCATTGCCGCCCTTGCTGCCAAATCTAAATTTTTGGTGTTAAAATAAATATCCTCATAAATATCTATAGCTCTTTCTTTCTCGTTTAAAGGATAGATGTAATCAGCATAATCAAGTCTTGCTAGCTGAGTAAAATAACTATTGGGTTGCTCATTATTTAAAATCGACATAGTATATTCTATATCAGCGCGTTGCGATAAAGCAATATAGGTTCTTAGCATAATATGCAAGACTTCTGGAAAATTCTTATCGCTTGTAAAAGTACGATTCCAATTTTTAGCCTCATCAATCATTTTTTCCAAAACTTGCTGATCGCGCATACTTGGATCTTGAGTGTAAATTTGGCTTTGTGCTCTAAGCTTATAAAGTATAAACTCATTCATAAAAATACTACCACGATAGCGATTGATAGCATTTTGAGCATCTATAACCACTTGAGTATAATTAGCCTTATCGTACTCATTTTTTATACGCAAATAGGTATTAATATCAGCACTTTGAGGGATGATGACAGGATCTGAATTTAAATCCAAAGCTCCGACATAAGGTAAACTTTCATATGGAAAATTGATATTAAAATCAAGTCCATCATAATCTTTTACATGCTCTAATTCTGGAGTAAAAATGAAAGTAAAACTCTTGCCTTTATGCATACTAGAAGAATTTAACTCCTTATCTGCATAAATATTTTGCGATAAATCAAACATTCTTGCACTCATTTTAGGCAGGATAATCATCTTAATCTTTTGAGGTTCTTTAATAAATTTTAGATCAAAAGCAGTGAAACTTTGATCGCTTAATTTATTATCTACTACACCCATAATCTCGCATTCAAAATGTATTTTATCTTCAATAACAATCTTTTGACAAGTAAAATCTAAGTCATTACTAGCATGTAAGACCGCAAAAGCTTGATTGTTCTCACGGCCTGTATTTAGGGCTAATTCAAAAGAAAAAAGAGTACAAATACTCAGCAATACCAAAAATATAATTTTCATACAATAATTATATTATATTTTGAGTAACAAAAATAAAGCAAATACACTAATCAAAGTACAAAGAGCTAAAATAAAACTCTGAATAAAATTTAAATGCTCCGAAACTTTAGCTTGAGTTTTTACAAATAAAGCATGGATGACTAGCTTTAAATACGCATAAAGCATAATAAGCGATGCTAAAGCCATAAAAAGAGCTAAATACCAATAATCAGCGACAATTAAAGTTTTTAACACCATCACCTTACCCCAAAAAGCTCCAAATGGCGGAATTCCAGCTAATGAAAGTATACAAAAGCTAAGCGATAGTGCAATCAAAGGCTTTTTAAACAACAAAGCATTAAATTCTTCAAACGAACTTCCCTTAAAGGTACTAAGAATCAAAAACACACCATAATTAGCAAAACCAAAAAGCACCCAATAAACAAATATAGAATTTAAAACATCATCGGCCGCATTTAACAAAGGTATACATGCTGCTAAAACAAAACTAGAATGCACTATAGAACTATAAGCAAACATCTTTTTGACATCTTTTTGACTCAATGCGGCTAAAGCTGCAACAAGCATTGAAAATACAGCCAATACATTTAAAATATTTTCAAATCCTAAATAATTTAAAAAGCTAAAAAGTCTGATAACTACAACAAACATTGCTATTTTAGGAACAACAGAGATAAAAGCGACCAAATTTACATGTGCTGAAGAATACACATCTTTTAACCAAAAATGGAAAGGAGCTAAAGAAAGTTTGATAGCACATAAAACAAAAATCATAACTCCTGCGCCTAAAAGCATAGGATCTTTATCAAGAGCCAATTTTAAACCCAAATCCAAAGTGCCTGTTCTAATATAAATCAAAGCCGACGCCATAACAAAAAAGCCCGAGCCTACTGCCGCAACGCTAAAATATTTAATAGCACTTGAAATAGCATTATTACTTCCGCGCATAGCAATAAGTGTATAAAGAGCCAAGGAAGAGCTTTCAAGTCCTATGAAAATCAAGATCAAATTTGAGCTTGAAACCATAAGTAAAAGCCCCGCTACCATAAATAAAAACAAACTATAAAATTCGCCTTGATTTTCTTCTTTTTGCATCAAAAGATATAAAAACGAAAAACATAAAATAACCAAAGAAGCATACAAAGAAACAATATCATTATTTAAAGTTCCTAAAAATCCTTTTGCTTCTAAGCCTTGCGCAGCGATATTATTTAAAATTAAAAAAACACTCACAATCAAAGATAAAGAGCTAGTAGCCATATAAAAAGTTCGATGAAATTTCCAAAAACCCGAACAAAGCAAAAGCACGATAGCCACAGCAATCAAAAATGCAAAAGGATAGGATAAAGGGATATTTAAGCTGCTTAAATCGATATTACCTAACATTATTTTCCCCTTCTAAATGATTTAAAAATCGAATGGTTTGATCATCAATAGCTCTTTCTTTCATTTTTTCAACGATAAAATCCGCATCTTT
Organism: Campylobacter coli LMG 9860; assembly: GCF_000254135.1. Classification (GTDB taxonomy): domain Bacteria; phylum Campylobacterota; class Campylobacteria; order Campylobacterales; family Campylobacteraceae; genus Campylobacter_D; species Campylobacter_D coli. The sequence continues at coordinate 21,821 of NZ_AINS01000053.1, read as the reverse complement.
ATTTAAAGGATCTAAAAAAATCTTTGGTGCTATACCCAAATAAAAAATTAAAACTACTATAGGTATCAAAGAAAGAATTTCTCTTGCGTGCAAGGAGCAAGTTTCAAGCTGACTTTCTTTTTGCATAAAAAACATTTTTCTAAATACATGAAGCATATAAATAGCACCTAAAATAATCACAAGTCCTGCCAAAAGAGCATAAAGTAAATTAAGTTTTGCAACACCTAAAAGAATTAAAAATTCTCCAACAAAAGATATTGTCAGTGGTAAAGATATACTTGCAAGTAAAATCAAAGTAAAGAAAATAGTAAATAAAGGCGCTTTATTGGCTAAAGAATGATAATAAGAAATTTCAAGTGTACCGTATTTTTTATATAAAAGTTCAGCCATTAAAAACAAGGCTCCTGTAACAATACCATGTGCAAACATATAAAATACTGCTCCACTAAGTCCCAAAGCATTAAAAGAAAAAATACCTAAAATCATAACCCCAAGGTGAGAAATCGAACTATAAGCGATCAATTCTTTTAAATTTGAAGCACGGTAAGCAATTAGAGCATTATAAAGTATACTTACTATACACAAAGCTACCACTAAAGGCATAAAATACACACTTGCATCAGGAAAAAGTGGCAAGCAAAAGCGTAAAAATCCAAAAGGAGCCATTTTAAATGCTACAAGCATCATAGAAACTAAAATAGGCGAATTTGCATAAACCTTTGGTGCCCAAGTATGAAAAGGGAAAAGCGGTGCTTTAATAACAAAGGCGATAAAAAATGCTCCAAAAAGTAAAATTTGTTCATTAAAACTCATAGCCGAAGCATTATTTTTCCAAATTTCTATATCAAAAGTGAAAATATTTAAAAGTTTGTAGGTCGCATAGGCTTGATAAATTAAAGCTAAAAGCATTAAAATCGAACCCGCAAAGGCATAAATAAAAAATTTAATCCCTGCTCTATAATCTTTACCATATACTCCCATAATATAAAGCAAAGGCAAAAGTGAAAATTCCCAAAATACATAAAAGAGTAAGCCATCAAGCGAAGAAAATAATCCCATAATCGCAAATTCTAAAAAGAATATGCAAGATACCATTGCTTTTTGCTCAATCTTTAAAAATAAAAAACTTAAAAATATCATCAAGGAGCTTAAAAGCATTAAAATCAAAGCTATGCTATCAGCGCCTATATGATAACTCATGAAATTGACTACCTTGAAAGGAAGTTGATATTCAAGGTTTATTCCATTTAAATAATCTTGCCAAATCTTGATATTTAAACCAAGCACCATTAAACTCGCTATGACGCTAAAAACTTTTATACCCCCACGATTCAAAACAAGAGTTACAAAAGCGGCAATTAAAGGAAAAAAGATTAGATAATTTAACATTTTACACCACCCATACCAAAATAAGCAAAATCACAAATCCTGCCACCAAAAATCTAAGCATTAAATTAAGACTATTACTCATAATTATTTTTTGCGAAATCAAATTACAATAATAAGCAATTTTGTCCACTATAGCATCAAAAATATAAGTGTCACAATGTTTTAAAACTGCACACAAGCTTTCGTATTTTGAAACTATAAATTCATGATAAAACTTAGGGATAAAATAATCATTGCTCAAAAGTTTATGGATTTTATTTTGCTCTATGCTATCTTTAAACCAAGAAGCCTTATAGGCTATAATGGCTAAAACTACACCCAAAACAGCCGCTACGCTCGCACAAATCATTACAAGTTTATTTTGAGCATCGATAAAAATGAGTTGAGTGCTAAGATATTCGAAAAAACTATGCTCAAACAAGCCTGCGATAATAGCTAAAACCACCAAAGGACTCATAGTCAAAAGGGCTATTTTACTTGCTTCATGTGGATGTTTATCGTGTCTAGAAGGAGTAAAAAATACCAACATTAAAAGTCTAAAACTATAAAAAGCGGTTAAAAAGGCTGAAATTAAAAGAATTAAGAAAATTCCATGATAATGAGCGATAAAAGAATAACCCAAAATCAAATCTTTTGAGAAAAAGCCTGCTAAAGGATAAATTCCTGCCAAAGCCAAAGAACCTATAGTCATAAAAATAGCAGTGATTTTTAAAGATTTAAAAAGCCCACCCATTTTTTTAATATCTAATTGATCATCCATTGCATGCATAACATTTCCAGCGCCTAAGAAAAGTAAAGATTTAAAAAAAGCATGGGTTACTAAGTGAAATAAAGCTATACCATAAGCTCCAAGTCCTGCAGCCACAAACATATATCCAAGCTGCGATAAAGTAGAATAAGCGATAATGCGTTTTAAATCCCTAGCCACCAAAGCCATGGAAGCTGCAAAAATAGCCACAAATGCTCCTAATAAAGCGATAAAATAAGAAACCTCAGGCACTAAAGAGTAAATTTCTCCTGCACGAATAACCAAATAAACCCCCGCAGTTACCATGGTAGCAGCATGGATTAAGGCTGAAACAGGCGTAGGTCCTGCCATTGCATCTGCAAGCCATGTATGAAGAGGAAATTGTGCGGATTTTCCCATAGCTCCGATAAATAAACAACTTGCAATCAAAACCAAAGCATTATGATCTAAATTTTGTGCTATGGCAAATACTTCATTGTATTTTAAAGTGCCTGCTTGGATATAAAGCCAAAAAATTCCCAAAAGCATACCCAAATCCGCAATACGATTCATAATAAAAGCTTCATTAGCTGCAAAAGAATAGGTATTGTTTTTATACCAAAAACCGATCAAAAGCCAAGAGCAAAGCCCTACCCCTTCCCAGCCTACAAAAAGTCCTAAAAAATTATCACTCATCACTAAAAAAAGCATTGAAAATACAAAAAGCCCTAAATAAGCAAAAAATTTATTAAAATCTTTATCATGAGCCATATAAAAAATACTATAAAAATGCACACAAGTTGCTACAACACCCACAACACTCATCATAGTAAGAGAAATAGCGTCTATGTTAAATCCAAAGCTTAAACCTATAAACCACTCAAATAAACTTACATTAAAAGCTTGATTGTTAAAAAGTAGATACAAAGAACAAAATGCACTTATACCAATCAATAAAGAACATACATAAGCGACAAAAATTTTTCTTTCACTTAAAGCAAAACAACTTGCAAATAAAAAAGCTACAAAAGGGCTAAAAAGAGAAATCAAAGCTAAATTTTGCATTATCAAACCTCCTCTTTTAGGCTCTTTAATTCTAAAGTGCCTTTTCTTCTATACCAAAGTACGCAAAATGCTACACCCACAGCCACTTCGCAAGCAGCCACACCCATCACAAAAAGAGCAAAAACTTGTCCATTTAAATCCTGATGCATCTTAGAAGCTGCAACAAGAGCTAAATTTGCTGCATTGAGTAAAATTTCACTTGAAATAAAAAGCATAATGAGATTTTGTCTTTTTAAAATACCGATTAATCCTACAATAAACATTGCAATAGCTATAAAAAAATACTTTTCTACCATTATCTTTCCTTTGTAAGCTCTTTATGTGTAAGCACGATCGCACAAATTAAAGCGATTAAAAGCAAAATAGCTATAAATTCAAAAGCTAAAAGATATTTTGAAAAAATAGCAAAAGCAAGTTGCTTATTATAATCGAATAAATTTGGATCGCTTAAAGCTAAATCACCCGCGATATTTTGGTGCTTAAAGCCTAAAAGCATAAACAAAAGCAAAACAGCACTTAAAATCACTAAAAGAAAAAAACTCTTCTTAGCTCTTAATTTTTCTTTAAATTCTTTGGAGCTATCAAAAAACATCATAGCAAAGCTATAAAGCCCAAGCACAGCCCCGCTATAAACTATGATTTGTATCACTCCTAAAAACTCTGCATCAAGTAAAAAATAAAAACCCGATAAAAAAACCATTCCACCGGCTAAAGCAGAAAGAGAATAAAGCATATTTTTACTCAAAACCGCTACTAAGAAAAAACCTAAAACCACTACACTAAAAAATGTAAAAGCTAAAATTTCTATCATTTAACTTCTCCTTGTGGAGCTAAATTTGGTAATGTGCATTCTTCATCAGTGCATAAATTTTTTTCTCTTTCTTGTAAAACTTCATAATAATTTGGAGTTTTTTTCACAAGTAAATCCGCATCCTTTCTAAGGCTACCCGCACCCTCAAATTCAACTTGATTTTTAAGCTTATCAATAGGAGTTAAAAAATCTTGTTTATAGCCAAAATAAGATCTTTGTTCGGCTGCATTTTCATACTCTGTGCCATGAACTATAGCAAGTTCAGGACAAACTTCAGCACAAAAACCACAATAAATACAACGCCCCAAATTAATACTATAATTTCCCACCTTTTTACGAGCATTTTCATCTAAAGAAGTTTCCATCCTGATACAATTACTGATGCAAATCTTCTCACAAAGCCCACATCCTATGCATCTTTCATTTTCACTTTCTATAAAACGCATAAGACGGTGTACAGCGCGGTAGCGATTGTCAAGCTTTACCTTTTCAAAGGGATATTTTATGGTTGCGCTATTGTTTCTTTTTAGCATTTCACGCATAACCACCCACAATCCCACAAAAAGCTCTAATTTCACACTTCTTTTTAAAGCTTGTGAAATCTTCTGCCAAGTGCTAGTAGGAGTCTTTCTTTTTTCATCAATTAAATAATAATTTTTCATCACAAACTCCTATATAAGTACTGCAAAGGCAGTGATTAAAAGATTTAAAACCGCCAAAGGAATTAAAATTAAATAACACATTCTCATCACTTGATCAGGACGAAGTTGTGGAAAAGCTGCTCTAGCCCAAAAATACCAAAAGAAGATAAAACTTGATTTTACTATCATCATAATCCAGCCAGGTATAAAATAAAAGTCATTAAAACCGCCTAAAAATAAAAGCGTAATCAAAATCGCTCCTGCTATCATAGAAGCATATTCTCCTATGAAAAACATACCCCATCTCAAACCCGAATACTCCGTACCATAACCCGCAACGATGTCGGCTTCATTTTCAGTTAAACAAAGTGGAGTTCTATTGGTTTCGATAAATAAAGCAATCACAAAAAGTGCAAAAGCTAAAGGCTGTTTAAAAATAAGCCATGAAAAAAATCCATCGCTTTGATAATTGTTAATATCTATCAAAGAAAAAGATCCTACAAGCATCACAATAGCTATTAAAGCAAGGGCTCCTACACTCTCATAAGAAATGATAGCTACAAGCCCTCTTGCAGCACCTATGATTGACCATTTATTGTTACTTGCAAGGCCACCTAAAAATATAGCATAAAAACAAAGCCCCGAAGTTCCTATAACAAAAAGCAAAGCCACATTAATATCAGCAATCAAAGGCTGTATAGTGCGTCCAAATAATGTAAATTCAGGAAGCATAGGAATAGCCGCTAAAGAAACAAAAGCACAAATAGCTGCAATCAAAGGCGCTATAGCAAAAATCAATTTTTGTGAATTTGAAGGTATGATATCTTCTTTAGTAAAAAGTTTTATCATATCTGCTACAAGCTGAATAAGTCCAAAAGGTCCTACCATATCAGGCCCAATGCGTCTTTGAAAATAAGCCAAAACCTTTCTTTCTGCATAAGTTGCAAGTCCTGCTAAGGTAGCAAAAATTGCAATCACTATAATACACTTAATTAAAGCCTCTAAAGCAAAAAAAGCAAAATCACTCATGACTCGCTCCTAATTTTTCTAAATTTGCCACAATAAATCTTTCATCAAAAAAACTTAGCGTGTCGATTTTTTCGTCAAAATAAGGTAAAAAAGCCCCATTTTTTATGTCTTTATCTATACGCACGCTAAGACTTAATTCCTTATCTTTAATCTTAAGTTTTACAAGATCTTTATCTTGCAAGTTTTTTTCTTTTGCCAAATTCTGACTCACTCCTAAAAAAATCGCTTCATTGGTTGCACTTGCACGATTTGAAAATCTACCAAATTGATAACTAGGATTTGCACTGTAAAGCAAAATTTCATCTTCTTGTAATGTTAAATTTTGCAAATGGGGAGCTATAAATTCATTTTTAGCACTTTTTTTATGGCATTCTAAATTTAAATCATATCCTCTTTTGCATTCTCCACCATTGGTATAAAAATTATCAAGACTATCAAATTCCAAAGGAGAAAAACCTTTATTTATAGGGAGTCTCTTAGTATAATTTATAGTATATTCCTCATCAAAACCTAAAGCATTAGCCAAATCATTTAAAAAATATCCATCAAATTCTAAAGCTGCATTGGTTGGAACTACTTTTTTATCGTAATTTAAAAAAGTACCCTCTTGCTGATTTAAACTCGCACTAGCTAAATTTGCATGCTCTTCATAAGAAAAACTAAAATCACCTTTTTCATTGTAGCCTAAAGTCTTGCCTTCTTGCGTGTTTTTATCCAAATCACAAATCATAGCCACACCTAAGGTATTTGTATGTGTAGGATTTAAAAAGACTTTAAAAGGAGTTGTATTTTGGATCAAAGCTAATAATTTAGCCAATTTTTTAGCATTTTTATGAAAATAAAAATCACTTCCTATAATCAAAGTAAAATTAGCCTTTTTAAGCAATAAATCTTCTAATTTATCCTCATCTATACCCAAATTTTTAGCAAAAACCGAGCGTTTTACTTCTATAGTTTTTTTCACTTTTTTAGGCACGACTTTTTTCACTTCTTTAGAAATTTCATTACCCTCTTCATCTTTTTCTACAACTTGCTCTATAACTTCTTCATTAATACTTTCTTCTATTTCTTTATTTTCATTTACAAAAAATTCAGCTAAATTTGCTTTTATATTTTCATCTTGAGTGAATTTTTGAAGTAAGAAATATAAAATTTGCTCCTCATCTCCGCTTTTGTGAGTATGTGAAATGAAATTTTTAGAATACTTTGCAATGCCTGCATCTTCTATAGGATGAAAATAAAGTCCCGAGCCTTTATTCATCACTAAGGCATTGTTGATTTTATAGCTAAGCGTAGGCGCATCGTATCTTAAAAGCGTTCCTGCAACGACTAAAAAATCACTTTTTGTGATATCTTGGGTTGTAGCATTATAAAACTCACCGCCATTACTTATAAATTCTTCCAAAAAGTCTTTAAATTTTAAAGCTTCGTTATTGATAAGATTTAAGCCGAATTTCTTTTTGAAATTTTGCAAAATCAAAGCTTCTTCGTTTGTGATAAAGCTATTGAATTTAATATTTCTAATCTCATTTTTTTCAAAAAGTTCTACAAGCTCTTTAAAAGCTTTTTCATCCTTACTTGCCTCATTTTGCGTATCAAAAGCAAATCTTGCAGCCTTATTTAAACTCGCAAAAGCAAAATCATTGCTTACGCGATAAATTTTAGCTTTTTGATTGCTAATACCGCTTTGTTTGACATCATAATACATAAGCTCACAATCACTTGAATGCGGATTTGAAGCAGGAATTCTTTTTAACTCCCAAATATTAGAAGTATATTGGAATTTAGAACCTATCAAAGCCCCTGTTGGACATACACTAGTGCACTCTCCACAAAAAGAACAATCAAGCATATCTCCATTTGCAGGGCCTATCAAACTCTTTTGAAATTTCGTCCAAATCGCATAAGCATCTTTTCCCATGCTCTCTTTAAAGCTATTATCTACACTATCACCTCCGCGAGGCACTGTTTTTAAAGCACTTTCGCCGATTTTATCCTTACAAACTGTGATACAACGCTCACACACTATACAAAGTGCAGGATCGTAATTAATCATTCCCCAATGTTTATGCGGTTTATGTGTGTCTTTAATCCAATGTCTTTGGATATTTACACGGCTTTTATGAGTGAAATTTTGCAATTCACACTCGCCTGATTTATCGCAAACTCCGCATTCTAAAGGATGGTTGATACAATAAGCTTGCATGATCTCATTTCTTTCATCCCAAAGATTTTGTAAATCACTTTCTACAACCATACCCTCTTTTGCTTTAGTATTGCAAGAATACACTTTTTTACCATCAGCCTCTACCATACACATACGACAAGCCAAAGTCGGGCTACAGCCTGAAAGATAGCAAATTGCTGGGATAAAAATATCATTTCTTCTTGCTATATTTAAAATATATTCGCCTTCTTCAAAGGCGCAATCTATGCCATTTATTTTAATTGTCATTTTGCTTCCTTTATGCGAATTGGAGTAAAATCAAAACCTTGTTGATCATAATTTAAAAAGGCTATAGTGCCTTGCAAATTTTCATCCAAACAAAGTGTGGTTTTAAGACTAAAATCCTTAGCCAAAACTTCGACTTCACTTTTATCTTTGCATTTTGCAATTTGTAAAAACTGCTTAGAACAATGCAAATTATCATCCTTTAAATTTGCTCTAAAAAGCACCAAACCATCATAGCTATCGAGCTCTTTTAAAGTACTCAATTTTGCATTTTTAAAATCACATTCTTTTTCATTACTGTCTAAAATTTTAAGTTTGTATTTTTGGCTTAGAAAATTTAGAAAATATTTAATATTTTCACTATCTTTGTAAGAATTAATATTTTCATCTACAATTAAGTATTTTGCATTTTCTAAAAAATCTAAAATTTCACTCGCCTCTTCTTCACCAAGACAAGATTCTGCACTCAAATATCCCTCATCTAAGTCTTGAAAATTATCCATTTCGCTCATCTTACAAAGCAAAGCTAAAACATAACTCAAACTTGCAATTTCACATTTATAAAATTTCGCATTTAAATTCTTATCTTCAAGGCAAGAAATATAAATATTTTCACCTTGAATTTTTTCACATAAAATTTTATTTTTAAGACTTAGCATATCCACAAAACAAAGCGCTCTTTCATAACTCATACGCTTTCCTTTTTAATCACTATAGTCCAATCCACTTGATTAAATTTCAAGGAATTTAAAAGCTCACAGCCTTGTTCTTTTACAAAAGAAAAACTTTTTTCAACAGGAGAAAAATCGCCGATTTCAAAAAGCACCACTAAAACCTCACCTTGTTTTGCTTCTTTTATGATTTGTGCTAAATCTTCAAAAAGCTCTTTGCTTTTTCTTAAATCTACTCTTCTCATCGATCTATCTCACCTAAAACTATATTTACATTTCCCATAATGGCCACAACATCAGCCAAATAAGTCCCCACAAGCATTTCTTCAAAAAACGCACAATGCCAATAACTAGGCGTTCTAGCCTTTAAACGATAAGGTCTTCCTGTACCATCACTATGGATAAAAAAGCCAAGCTCACCCTTAGGACTTTCAGTAGGCACATAAACTTCGCCTTTAGGGGGTTTTAAACCTTGAGTGATTAAAACAAAATGCTGCATTAAAGAATAATTCTGCGTTAAAATTTGTTCCTTTGAAGCACTTACATACTCAGGATGCGTAGCTAAAATTTCAGGTGGAGTATCTTTGTAAAGCGCGGCACATTGTCTAAGTATTTTAAGACTTTCGCGAAATTCTTGCATATAAACTTTATATCTAGCATAAGAATCTCCTTGCGTTGCATAAGGCACGCCAAAGTCTATTTCATTATAAAGCAAATAAGGCTCTTCCTTGCGTATATCATATCTTACGCCACTTCCTCTTAACATCACCCCTGTACAGCCCCAATTCATTGCTTGTTCTTTGCTTACAACACCTACATTTTCAGTTCTTAGGCGCCAAATTCTATTATCATCTAATAAAGCTTCATAATCAGCGATATCTTTAGGAAATTTATCGCAAAATGCCAAAAGCTCATTTAAAAAACCTTCAGGCAAATCAAGCATAACTCCACCTATTCTCATAGAAGAATGTGTAAGTCTTGCTCCACAATATTTTTCTATCAAATCCAAAACATACTCGCGTTCTCTAAAGCAATACAAAAATACACTCATCGCCCCAATATCAAGTGCGTGAGTTGCAAGCCAAAGCAAATGCGATGCGATGCGATTAAGCTCTAAAAGTATCATTCTTATCACTGCTGCACGGCGTGGAATTTCTAAGCCGCAAAGCTTTTCAACAGCTGCACAATAAGCATAATTATTAGCCGACGCAGCGATATAATCCATCCTATCAGTTGTCGGGATAAACTCTTGATATATCATATTTTCAGCCATTTTTTCCATACCACGATGCATATAGCCTATGGTAGGGCGCGCTTTTACAACCTGCTCTCCATCAAGTTCTAAAATAAGGCGTAAATTTCCATGTGCTGAAGGGTGCTGTGGCCCTAAATTAATAATCATTTTTGAGTCTTCTTGCTCAAAAGCTATATTTTCATAATAAGGTTTTAACTTGCTAGGAATTTGCATTTTAACGCCTTTTCTCTAAAATTTTTGCTTCGTCGCGTTTGACTTTTTTTACAAAAGCAACGCCTCCATCTTCTTGATACTCTTGTTTAAAAGATACCTCTTTTCTAGATCCACCTTTTGGTACTTCATGATACAATCTTGCAAAATTGAGTGTATCTTTATCATCTGCAAAACCTGGATCTCTTTGCTCAACTCCTACGACTTCGCGATATTCTTTACCAAAAATTTTATCGATCTCATACCACTGCGCAAATTCATCTCCTTGCAAAGGATAGGTTTTTAAAAGAGGATGTCCATACCAATCATCAGGCATTAAAATACGCTTTAAATTAGGATGATTTATGATAAAAATTCCAAACATATCATAAATTTCTCTTTCGCTCCAATTTGCTCCTTTAAAAATATGAGCCACGCTTTGCAAACGCTCTTTTACGCCTACAAAAGTTTTTATTCTCACTCTTAATCTTTTTTCTAAATTTAAAAGCTGATAAAACACTTCAAAACCATTTTTATCTGCTACAAAATCAATAGCACTTGCCTCTGTAAAACTTAAATACCCTAAAGTTTTAAGCATTTGCAAGGTTTTAACATTGTCTTCTTTTTTAATTTCTATTACCCAAAAATCAAGCTCTACAAAGGAATTTAAAATTTCTACTTGGGTTTTTAAAACTTCAAAATCCTCTTTAAAAACACTTTCATTAACATCAGATTTTACAGTGTGTGGCGCGTGATAAAATCTATCTTTGTAATAATTTTGAGTTTGAGCATTTTTTTTATCGCTATACTTTCTCATTATACCAACCTTTTAGGTGCGATTTTACGACTTGCTTTTTCTTTGCGGATCTTTTTTTGCAAAATCATCAAAGCAAACTGAAAACTTTCGGGGCGTGGAGCACAGCCTGGCACATAAATATCTACAGGTATAATTCTATCCACTCCTTGAACCGTAGAATAAGTATTAAACATACCGCCTGTATTGGCACAACTTCCCATAGAAATCACCCATTTAGGATCAGGCATTTGATCGTAAAGTCTTCTTGTAAATTCAGCATGCTTTTTACATAAAGTTCCTGCGATAATCATCACTTCACTATGGCGTGGTGAAGCTCTAAAAATCGTTCCAAATCTATCAAAATCATATCTTGAACCCCCAGCCGCCATCATCTCAATCGCACAACAGGCAAGTCCATAAGATAAAGCCCATAAAGAATTACTCCTGCCCCATTGAACTAGTTTATCAACACTAGTTAAAACTACGGGCAAACCACTTGCATAATTTACTTGATGCTCTGCCATGCAAACGCTCCTTTTTTATAAGCATATAAAAATCCAACTCCTAAAAGTAAAATAAAAACAAATACTTCTAAAAGCCCAAACCATCCTAAATCTTTAAAAATCAAAGCCCAAGGAAATAAAAACACCACTTCTATATCTAAAAGAATAAAAATCAAAGCTACGATGAAGAATTGGGAATTAATCTTATTAGCTTGTTTTACCGGAATTGGACCACATTCATAAATTCCAAGTCCTAGTTTTTTACGATTTTTTGCAGCAAAATTATTGCCAATTTTAGAAGCTAAAAAAACCAATCCAAAAAAAATAACACTAGCTAGCACTAACATTAAAAATATACCGAAATAAGGATGCGAAGCATCAATGTGGGACATTTTTTCTCCTTTTTTTAAACACTTTGAATCACTTCACAACAAAAAATAAAATTTACACACTTTGTTCTATTTTACTCTAAACTTTCTATATTGAAACTTAATAAGAATAAATATTGTTTAAAGTTTCATTTTTTTACACTTAAAGTTAACAAAAAACCCATCTTGATGAGTGATAAAAATATAAGAAATCAAATTTTCTTGCTGATAATGGTATAAAAATTTTAAGATTTCTTTTGAATTTTTCATATCAAGACTAGAAGTAATTTCATCTAAAATAAGCACTTTTGGCTCTAAGATCAAAGCGCGGATAAGTCCCACGCGAGTGGCTTCTCCTCCACTTAACTCATAGGGTTTTTGCTCTAAAATTTGTTTTTTTAAGTTAAAGCGATCAAAAAATTCTAAAATCTTTTCTTGCTCTTTTTTTATATTGAAATTTTCTAGACCATCTTGGATAAGATTTTTGATTTTTTTATAGGGGTTTAAGGCTGCTTTTTGATCCTGAAAACAATACTGAATTTCTTTTCTTAAAAGTCTTTGTTTTGTTTTATCAAGACTATGAGGATTTAAATTTTTATATATAATTTCTCCAAAACTTGGATTTTCTAAAAAACAAAGTATTCTAGCTAAAGTGCTTTTTCCTGCGCCACTTTGCCCTAAAATCATCAAATTTTCATTCTCTTTTAAAGAAAAATTGATATTTTCAAAAATCAAATGTTTTTCTTTTTTCAAATACCAATGCTTTTTAAACTCATAAAATTTACCTAAATTTTTAACTTCAAGCATGATAAATCCTTAAAAATTCATCCACTCTAAAAAGTTGCGCTTGATTTTTTTCTAAAAAAAGCACCTCATCTGCTAAAGAATTGACTAAATTTAAATCATGTGTGATACAAACTAAGCCTAAAGTATTTTTTAATTTTTTTAATATTTGAATGATTTTTTGCACATTTTCTTTATCTAAAGAAGCTGTAATCTCATCGCAAATTAAAATTTGAGGCTTGCTTAATAAAGCTAGAGCTAAACTCACTCTTCTTGCCATACCCAAACTTAATTCATTTGCATAAGAATGCCACAATAAATCTACATCATCAAAGCCTAATTTTTCAAGCAAATCAAAAGCATATCTTTTACGGTCCTTTTGATTTAATTTTGTATGAGTTTTTAAAATAAGATGAAATAAATTTCCTATATTCAAATACGGATAAAGGCTAAGCTCTGCATCTTGTAAAACAAGTCCGACTTTAGAACGAAATGCACGAAGTTCGTTTTGATTTAAATTGAAAACAGAAACTTCATTAAAGCTCCATTCATCTGCGTTGATTTCAAATTTAGGATCAAGCAGTCTGATTAAGGATTTTCCCAAAAGACTTTTTCCAACCCCACTCTCACCCACAATCATCAAACTCTTAGCTATTTTAATATCAAAACTTATATTTTCAAAGATCTTTTTTTGATTTAATTTTAAGCTTAAATTTCTTACCTTCAAGATCTTACTCCACCGATTTTTTGCAAATAATTTCCAAGCCATAAAAGGGGTAAGAATAAAAACATAAGAGCTAAAAGTGGAAACAGTATCATCCACCAAGCGCCTATAAAAATAGCTTTTGAAGATTCGTTTAACAAGGTTCCTAAAGTCGGTATATTAAAACCAAGACCTAAGCCAAAAAAACTCAAAGTCGCTTCAGTAGCTATGGCATGAATGATATTAAATATAAAAAGAACAAATATTAAAGATTTTAAAGCTGGCAATAAATCCTTAAAAAAAGCTCTAAATTTAGTCCTTCCTAACACTATACTTGCTTTATAAAAGTCTAAATTTTCTAGTCTTTTTAACTCGCTTTCTACAATCCTTGCTATAAAAGGCCAATGCACTAAAGCGATTAAAAAAATCATTAAAAATATATTTACACCCACAAAACTTTGAAAAAACATCATCAACAAAAAAGCAGGCAAAGCTAAAAAAAGATCTAAAATTCGCATCCAAAAAGTATAAAAAAAACATCTTGCTAAAAATAAATAAAAAAGAGCAAAAAATATAGACAAAAAAGAACTACAAATTCCTATAAATAAAGAAATTCTCAAAGCAAAAAGCAAACGCGAAAATACATCTCTACCTAAAAAATCAGTCCCTAGATAATAAGTCAAATTAGGAGCTTGGTGCAAATGATTTAAATGACTTTCTAAAACATCAAAAGGAGCCAGTAAAGGCGCAAACAAAGCACTTAAAATCAAAAACATTAAAGGCGTAAGAAAAAGTATTATCTTAAACAAATTTCAACCTTTTTAATCTTGGATTTAAAATCCAAGCAAAAACATCACTTAAAAATGTAAAAAAAGCAGCAAGTAAAACACTAAAAAATATCAAAGCCAAAGCCATAGGAAAATCCTTAAAAAGAATGCTTTCAAAAAGCAAACTCCCAAGCCCCTCATAAGCAAAAACACTCTCAACCACATAAGTTCCCATCATAAAACTTAAAGCACTGCCTCCAAAATAAGCTATAATAGGGCTTAAAGAATATCTTAAAACCAAAAAATAAATATCTTTTTCCCTTAAGGCTCTAGCGTATAAATTTTGAACAAAAATTTGTGAAAAAGTTTCATTGATAAAATTTCTAGCTATGCGTAAAAACAAAGCTAAATGAGATAAAACAAGCACTAAAACAGGCAAAATAAGATGTTTTAAGCGGTTAAAAAAATCATCTTCAAAGCCTATATCACTAGTCCCTGTTATAGGCAAAACCTGCCAAAAAATTCCAAAAATCAAAACAAAAAATAAAGCCAAAACAAAAGGCGGTAAAGCAAAAAAGTTAAAGGCTAGAAAAGTGATCAATTTATCTATAAAACTTTCTTTATAATAATGCCCCAAAAGAGCAAGAAAAACACTGAGTAAAAACAAAAGCACTAAGGCGCTTAGGCTTAAAATCAAGGTATTTGCCATCCTTTCTTTAATGAGCTTTAAAACACTTTCCCCACTTAAAAAAGAAACACTTAAATCCCCTTTTAAAGCCTTAAAAAGCCAAATTTGATACTGCCCTAGCAAGGGCTTATCCAGCCCTAAATTGGCTTCTATTCTTTGAACCAATTCCTTGCTTTGAGAATTGACTTTATTTGCATACGCTACACTACCTTTACTAAAATAAAGCAAAACAAAGCATAAAAAAGTGCTAAAAAATGCGATAAAAATACTAAAAACTAAGCGTTTTAGCACTTATTTTTTACTCCACTCATAAATATTCCAAGTAAAACCTACTCCATGATGGCCTAAATTTCTTGCTTTAACACCCTCAAGTTTAGCATTATAAACTAAGGCAAAATCAAGATAAGTTAGAAAAATAAAAGGAGGATTTTCATACAAAGCATCAATAAATTCTTTATAATACTTTTTGCGTTCTTCCAAATTTAAAGTATTTCTAGCTTTTTGCAAGGCTATATCTACCTTTTTATCATGATAATGCCCAAAATTCCAACCCTCATTATTTAAAGCACTATCTTGCGAACTTTCAAACACTCTAAAGGTATGAAAATCAGGATCTAAAGGACTTCCCCAACCCACTAAAAAACTATCTACTTTAGAATAATCAAAACTGCCCGCAGGCTTTGCTACAACCTTAGCTATAACCCCTATTTTTTTAAACTCGCTTTGCAAAATTCCTGCCAAACTCACCCTTAGAGGATCATTACTCATAGTCCAAATTTCAAAGTCTAAAATCTTGCCATCTTTTTCAAAAATACCCTCATCGTTTTTCTTAAAACCTAAAGCCAAAATCAAATCTTGGGCTTTTTTAGGATTGTATTCATAAGTTTTAAAAGCTTTAGAATCCGCCCAAGAACGCTCTAAAGGATGATTAGCTACAAAACCATAATCATGCAAAAGATTTTTGACTATACTTTGCTTATCAACAGCATAATTTAAAGCCTTTCTTATTTGAATATCTTTTAAAAATTCATTCTCTAAATTAAACATTAAAGCTCTATAATCAGCAGATCTTTCACGCAAAATTTTAAAATTTTCATCCTTTTTAAAAATATTCAATAAAGAAACATCAATCAAAGCCGCATCAATTTTGCCATTTTTAAGCTCTACGCTTGCAACCGAAGGATCAAAAATATGTTTGATGATAAGTCTTGGGGTTTTTACTTTTGTAAGATAAAAATTCTCATTAGCTTTAAACTCTACATATTCGCCCTTTTTCCATTTTACAAATTTATAAGGACCTGTGCCTATGGGATTTTGATTAAAAGAAGCAGTATTTAAGTCTTTATCACTAAGTAAATGTTTAGGAAGCATTCCTATACTTAAAGCATCTAAAAATGCAGGAAAAGGTTTAGAAAGCGTGATTTTAAGATGATAAGGATTTAAAATTTCTATACTTTTAATATCTTCAAAATTCACATAAACTGAAGAATTATTTTTAGGATTTTTAAAAGCTTCAAGACTGAATTTAACATCATCGGCACTAAATTTCACTCCATCGTGCCACAAAACATCTTCACGCAAAAAGATATCATAGCTAAGTCCATCCTTGCTAACATTCCACGACGCAGCTAAATCAGGCTTTAAGCTCATATGCTCATCAAAACGCGTAAGTCCTGAAAATACAAGATTAATCACCGCATCATGATCTTCGCTATATGCAGGATTTATCCTTGAAATTTCATTTTCCACAGCTACGATTAAAGTATCTTTTGGAATTTTAGCCTCAAGATTGAAAAACAATAAAAATAGTAAAATAAACCATCTAAGCACTTGTAACTCCTCAAATTTAAAATTAAAAAAATTATAAAATAAAAAATAAGAAGCCACAAGCCCTATAGGGGGATAATTTGCTTTAAATTATGGATTTTATTTATCAATTAAATTGCTTCTCACTACATTCATCCAATAAATACGCTATATGCTGCCAAGATATACCCGTAGCATCGCTTAATCCTATCTCGCAAGTGCTTGATGTACTAAACCCGCGCTTAATATTTGTTTTGGCATAAAATTTTTTAAAGCCCTTTGTAGCATTAATATTTAATTGAGGCTTGAAAAAGCCCTTGTATCCAGCAAACCCGCAACAATAGGTATCATTATCTATTAATACTTTTCCATTCGTGCATAGCTTTGCAAGCTTGATTATATTTTCATTTAAACCAAGCTTTCTAGCAGCACACATGATATATAATCCTACATTCTCATTGATTTTATCAATGCGTAACTTAGGAGCAATAAATTTTAATAAATACTCGCTTAAATCATAAATTTCATACTTTGAATGATCGCTAATTAACTTAGCACTACAAGCACTATGATCTAACACTATGGGCGAGTCTATATTGCTTAAAAAATCATTGATTTTTTGTATATTTTTATCTTGGATATCTTGAAAATTCTCATAAGCCTTACCACAACATAAATCATTGGGTGCATAAATAATGCCTATATTTGCTTTTTTACACAAGCTCTCAAATACTTCTTGCAAACTTCTTTTATCATGCATTTTTTCATTTGGTTTAAAGCTTTTATTAAGACAGCTTGTAAAATAAACCACATTATAAGCTCTTTTACGACTTTTTAACTCATAATCATTCACCTTAGGCAAATACGCCCTAGTTCTTGGTATAATGCTAAGAAAATTGCTTGCTTTTTCGAGCTTATTATCAAGACTTAAATTATCAAATTTATTTGCGATACTTAATGAAAATTTAGCAATTTTTAGAGTTTTTTCATGATTTTTATATGCTAGATTTCCTAAAATTTTAGATATAAATCCTATATTATTTTTTCTATATTTTAATGAAAAATCAGCAAAATTAATCCCCAAAGGACATGAAAAAGAGCACACCCCACAAGCAGCACAAGAGCTGTCTACTAAATGATTGTAATATTTTTTAATATCCTTTAATTTTGCTTTTGACTCATCATCATTTAAGCTTTCAAGGCGTTTGATCTCTCGTAAGATCGCAATTCTTTGTCTTGGAGTAATTGTATATTCATTTGATGGACAAAATCTTTCGCAAAATCCACATTCCATACAGGTATTTAATTTCTCATCAATCCAACTGGCTTGTTTGATATTTTTCTTATAAATATCTTTATCATCGCTAATGATTACATCGGGATTAAATAAATTATCCTTATCAAAGATACTTTTGATTTTTTTATTAATCAAATAAGCTTGCTTACCCCACTCTACCTCCACAAAAGGTGCCACCATACGCCCTGTGCCGTGTTCAGCTTTTATACTTCCACCATAAGAAGCTACTATATTAGACATTTCTTTAACTAGATTTGAAAAATTATCAAATTCAAGCTTATTGTTTAAATCCGGTGTGATAATAAAATGGATATTGCCTGCTAATGCATGGCCAAAAATGATTCCATTATCACTAAAACCATATTTATAAAACAATTCTTGAATGCTTTTAATTCCATCAGCTAAATCCTCGATATTAAAACACACATCTTCAGTAATTACCGTTGAGCCTGCCTTTCTAAGACTAGCTGCTATAGGCAAGAGTGCTTTTCTAATCTTCCACCATAAATCATATTCGGCCTTATTCTTACTAAAATATGACTTATAAGCTAGTTTGGAAATTTCTTTTATTTTATTTATATTTTCATCAAGCTTAAGCTCATTACTATGCTCACTTTGGATCAATACACAAGTATTACCCTCTTTAATATCAGCTAAAATATCTCTTAACTCATCATAATTTGATGCAGCTTTTAAACTTGCATAGTCCATTATTTCAGCAGAACTTATAAAATCAACTTTAGCAAATTCTTTTATAGTGTTTGCAGCATTATTGATATTATCAAAAAACAATAAAGCACAGGCCTTAAATTCCAAATCATCCAAAACAGCAAGCTTAACTTCGCTTACAAATCCCAAAGTCCCTTCAGAGCCAACAAGTAAGTGTGCTAAAATGTCTATTTCATCATCATAATCAACAAAGGCATTAAGGCTATAACCTGTGGTGTTTTTGATTTTAAATTTTTTGATTATTAAATCTTTTAATTCTTTATTAGCATTAATCTCTTCTTTGATCTCTCTAAGTTCATTAATTAATTTTTTATTTTCATCTTTAAATCGAGCCACACTTAAAGCATCGCTGGTATCAAGCATACTACCATTTGCCAAAATCACCCTAATACTTCTTAAGGTTTTATAGCTATTATCCTTAGTTCCACAGCACATTCCGCTTGAGTTGTTATTTATAATCCCTCCAATTAAAGCTGAATTTATAGTAGCTGGATCAGGTCCTATTTTTTTCTTCAAAAAAGCAAGACTTTCATTAGCATGAATGCCTACTACACCACATCCTAAAGTAATTTCGCTAGCGTCTTTGTTAATTTTTATTTTTTTAAAGGCAAATTTAATCACTACAAGCACTCCATCGCAAGAGCTTTGTCCACTTAAACTTGTACCTGCTGCTCTAAATGTTATAGGAGTTTTATAAGTATTTGCTAATTGAATAATTTGCTTAATTTCATCTTCATTTTTAGCAATAATCACTATTTTTGGAATATAAAAATAACATGACGCATCAATGCCATAAGCATAACATCTAGCATAATCATTAAAGATTCTATCCTTAAAAATATACTTAGCCTCATTATAAAAAGCTTTAAAATTTGCCATAGTCCCTCTTTTTAATTTATTATCAATTATATAATTTAATAATTTAAAGATAATTTTAAATTTATATTTTTGAGCATAAATTTAACCAAAGTCAATTTTTTTATTTAGATTAAAAGTTAGAATACGCTCTATTTTAAAAAAATTAAGAACTAAAAGGAAAACTATGACACAAGAACAAATTCAAATTATCAAAGATTGTGTGCCTATTTTACAAAAAAATGGAGAAGATTTAACAAAAGAATTTTATAAAATAATGTTTAATGACTATCCTGAAGTAAAACCTATGTTTAATATGGAAAAACAAGCATCTGGAGAACAACCAAAAGCCTTAGCTATGGCAATTTTAATGGCAGCTAAAAATATAGAAAATTTAGAAAATATGAGATCATTTGTGGATAAAGTTGCCATAACTCATGTAAATTTAGGGGTTAAAGAAGAGCATTATCCTATAGTAGGAGCTTGCCTTTTAAAAGCAATCAAAAACCTTTTAAACCCTGATGAAGCAACACTTAAAGCTTGGGAAATTGCTTATGGAAAAATCGCTGAATTTTATATAGATATAGAAAAAAAGCTTTACGAAAAATAATAAAAGCCCATTTTCGGGCTTTTAATCAAATTTCTCTACTAAATTTTTAGCCAATTCTTTAATATTTTCACCCTTTAATTCGCTGATATTTCCTCCCTCGGCCAAAAAGATTCTATCTGCACTATCAAAATACGCATCATCGTGAGTGATTGCAAAAATCGTCTTACCCTGTTCTTTTAGCAAAGGTAAAAGTTTTTTGTAAAAAAATCTTCTAAAAACTGGATCTTGATCTGCCGCCCATTCATCAAGCACTAAAATATCTCTTTCTTCAAGCAAGGCTATGAGCATTGCCAAACGCTTTTTTTGTCCTGTAGAAAGCTTGGTTAATACAAGTTCGTGATCTTCTACTCTAGTTTTACCCTTAAGCTCTAAAAATTCAAGCCAAGAAGCGATTTTTTCTTCATCTGCAAATTTCTCTTTAGCTAAAGTCTTAGTAAAGAGATGAAAATCACTAAACACAGCCGATACTAAAGATCTATAAACATCTAAATTATCATCATCAATTTTCATATCATCTACAAAAATTTCACCCTCGCTTGGCTTAAAAAGACCTGTTAAAAGCATACAAAAAGTAGATTTCCCGCTTCCGTTTTTTCCTATTAAAAATATCAATTCTCCCTTTTTAAGATCCAAATTTACAGGATTTAGATGAAAATTATCATCATAAGAAAAACTCGTATTTTTAAAAGAAATTTGACGCCAATCCTTGATAAAATTGGTTTTTTCAAAATGCTCTTTATAGTCATCAAGTTCTAGTTTTGCTATCTTATCTAGAGCGATTTTTGCCAAAAGCAAAGTAGGAAAAGATCCTATCATCGAAACCAAAGGGGTTCTTAAAAATAAAATTGACAATGCTATCGTTGTCGCTTCAGCTACACTCGCCCATTTAAATTCTAAGGCCAAATAAAATTCCACCCCTACTAAAGCTAGAAGTGCTACATTGGTAAAATTGGATGAAAGATTATTAAAAAGATTGCCTAGGGTACTATTTTTCTTTTTAGATCTTGCATTGCTTTCAAATTCATCCTCATAATAAAGCTTAGCACGGTAGCGATTGATTAAAAGCTCTTTATGGCCATCTAATATATTTTGATAATTATTTTGCAAGGCATCATCATTTTCTCTTGCTTTACGAAAATACGCATAAACTTTCATCATCAAAAAATTATTAATAGTAAAAACCACAATAATCCAAATCGCACAAAGGGTAAAAATTTGAGGTGAAAGATAACACAAATAAGCGCTAGTACAAAGTATCAATATGCTTGATTGTAAGAAATCAGGTAACCTTAAAAGTCCAAAAGATATATTTCTCACATCACTTCCTAAAGAAGCTAGAATTCTTGCCTTGCCCACTTTTGCAACTTTTAACAAAGGAGTATCTAAGATCTGTTTTACCACGCGTCTTTGCATCTTAAAAATGAAATTTTGACCAAAAACACTTAATCCTAACTCTACTATGGTAGAGCTAAGAAAAAATACTATAAGCAAAGCGATAAAGTATAAAATAGGAATATTTTGTGTATTTTTAAGTAAATAATCATTGATAAAGACTAGGGTTAAAACCCCTACAGCACTTGAAATAAAAGAAAAAATCAAAAAAGAGATGAATTTAAATTTATTTTGTTTAAGCAATTCTAAAATAAAAGGCATTGATAAAAACTCCGAAAGTATAATTAAAAAAATT
>NZ_AINS01000054.1 GCF_000254135.1 Campylobacter coli LMG 9860 | reverse complement strand
ACAACATCAAAATTTTTAGCAATATATTCCCTATCAAAATCTAAAAAAGAAATATTTGCATTAGCTCCAAAACCACCCACTATAAAAACTATGGCTTTGATATCTTTTTCATCATCATAACTTATACGGTATTCAAGCTTGCTGGTTCTTTTAATGCCTAGTTCTACATCATCACAAGAATCAATTTCAAAGGTTTGATTTATGAGCATTATTCCACCCCATTTGCATTATTTTATTGTATTTTAAAGACAATTATACTTAAATTTTAGTAAAATAAAACACAAAAAAACAAGGCTTAACTATGAAAAATCTTTGCATAATCCCTGCTCGTGGTGGATCAAAAAGAATTCCTAGAAAAAATATCATTGATTTCCTAGGCAAACCTTTAATCGCTTATAGCATAGAAAATGCTTTAAATTCAGGTATTTTTGATGAAGTGGTGCTTTCAAGCGATGATGAAGAAATCATAGAAGTAGCCTTAAAATACGGTGCAAAAGCTCCTTTTGTGCGTGATAAAAATTTAAGCGATGATTATGCTTCAAGCACTGCTGTAGTGCAAAATGCCATAGAAATTTTACAAAGCCAAAATCAAATTTATGATCATGTCTGCTGCCTTTATGCTACTGCTCCTTTGTTAAATAAAGACATTTTAAAACAAGCCTATGAAAAATTTATACAAAATCAAAGCAAGTTTTTATTTGCTGCTACTGAGTTTGAGTATCCTATACAAAGGGCATTTTATCTAAATGAAAACAATCAAGTTTATATGTTTGATGAAAAACATTATAAAAGTCGTTCACAAGATCTAACAAAAGCTTATCATGATGCAGGAGCTTTTTATTTTGGTACAAGCAAAGCTTGGCTTGAGGAAGATTTTATATTTAAACCTCATTCTAGCGTGTTTGTATTGCCAAGAAATTTAGTTTGCGATATAGACACCATACAAGATTTGGAATTTGCAAAAATACTTTATAAGGTAAATCATGAAAGTGCTTTTTAGAAGCGATAGCTCCAGTCAAATAGGCTTTGGACACATTAAACGCGATCTAGTCTTAGCTAAACAATATGATGATGTAAGTTTTGCTTGCTTGCCTTTAGAAGGCTCCTTGATCGATGAAATTCCTTATCCTGTTTATGAGCTTGATAGTGAAAGCATTTACGAACTTATCAATCTCATCAAAGAAGAAAAATTTGAACTTCTTATCATTGATCACTATGGCATCAGCGTAGATGATGAAAAACTGATCAAGCTTGAAACAGGGGTGAAAATTCTAAGCTTTGATGATGAAATAAAGCCTCATCATTGTGATATTTTACTCAATGTCAATGCCTATGCAAAAGCAAGTGATTATGAAGGTTTAGTGCCTTTTAAATGCGAAGTAAGATGTGGTTTTTCTTATGCTTTAATCAGGGAAGAATTTTATCAAGAGGCCAAAGAAAATAGAGAAAAAAAATATGATTTTTTCATTTGCATGGGTGGAACTGATATAAAAAACCTTTCTTTACAAATTGCTAGCGAATTACCTAAAACAAAAATCATCAGCATTGCAACCAGCTCTTCTAATCCTAATCTTAAAAAATTGCAAAAATTTGCAAAATTACATAACAATATTAGATTATTTATCGATCATGAAAATATTGCAAAATTGATGAATGAAAGCACAAAGCTTATCATCAGTGCTAGTTCTTTAGTCAATGAAGCTTTGCTTTTAAAGGCTAATTTTAAAGCCGTTTGTGTCGCTAAAAATCAAGAAAAACTAGCCAATTGGCTAGTTCAAAAAGGCTATGAAGTGGAGTATAGACTTTGATAGGCTTAAAAGATTTCACTCATTTAAATGGAAACGAAATTTTGCTTATATGGCAATGGCGCAATGATGAAAAAATAAGCCAGTTTATGAAGACAAAATATATCGATTTTCAAGAGCATTTAAATTTCATTACTAGCTTGAAAAAAGATCAAAGTAAAAAATATTTTTTGGTTTTTAAAGATGATGGGGCTATTGGCGTGATTGATTTTATCAATATAATGCAAGATTCTTGCGAATTTGGACTTTATGCAAAGCCTGATTTAAAAGGCATAGGGCAAATTTTAATACAGGAAATCAAAAAATACGCCTTTGAAAACTTAAAAGTAAATACTCTTAAAGCTTATGTTTTCAAAGACAATCGCAAAGCTTTAAAATTATATCAACAAAATCATTTTACTATTTATGATGAAGATAAAGATTTTTACCATATTTGCCTAAAGCAATCTGACTGCAAAGCCTTGCCTAGCTAATTCTTCTTTTACATCTTTAGGGGTATACTTAGAAAAATGAAAAATATAAGCACCCGCTAAAGCATCAGCACCTAAATTTAAAGCCTCAACTCCATCACTTGGATTGCTAAGTCCTCCATTGATAATAAGAGGAATTTTAAGTTTATTTTGAAAGATCTTTAAAAGTTCTAAATCATAACCCTTTGCCCTTCCTTCAAAATCCACAGAAGTTAAAAGAAGCTCTCCAGCTCCTTTTTTTTCATATTCTAAAGCAAGTTCTAAAGGACTTTTTTCAAGTAAATTTCCCCTGTCATAAACACAAAATTGCCCTCCTTTTCTTTTAACATCTATAGAACAAACTATACATTGAGAACCAAAACGATTAGCCGCTTTACTTATAAAATCCATATCTTCTAAGGCCTTAGAATTGATAGAAATTTTATCCGCACCTAAATTTAAAATCTTTTGTATATCTTCAAGGGTTTTTATCCCGCCACCTATAGTTAAAGGCATAAAACATTCTTTAGCAAGATCTTCTATACTTTCAAAGTCTATCTCACCACTTTTTGAAGCATCTATATCTAAGATAATAAGTTCATCAACATTGCGTGCATTATAAATTCTCATCGTTGAAGTTAAGTGTCCTATAGTACGAAAATCTTTAAATTCTATACTTTTAACAAGTTGAGAATTTTTTAATAACACGCAAGGGATAATTCTAGTTTTTAACATTTAAAGCCTTATAAAATTTTCTAAAAGTTTTAAGCCTAAATTTTGACTTTTTTCAGGATGAAACTGCGTCGCAAAAATATGATCTTTTTGTAAAGATGCAACAAATTTATGTCCGTATTGTGCTTTAGCACTTACAAACTCATCTTTGCATTTCACATAAAAAGAATGCACAAAATAAAAATCACTCTTATTATCTATGCCTTGATACAAAGGATCTTGTTTTAAAATTTCAAGCTCATTCCAACCCATATGTGGGATTTTTAAATTTAAATCCTCTTCAAATTTGACTACTTCACCTTCTATAAAACCAAGTCCTTCGCAAACTCCACCTTCATAGCCCCTTTCTAAAAAAAGTTGCATTCCTAAACAAATGCCTAAAATAGGTTTTTTTTGTACTAAAACTTGCTCTTTTAAAGCTTCTATAAAACCAAGTTCTTTTAAATTTTTCA
This sequence comes from Campylobacter coli LMG 9860, assembly GCF_000254135.1. Lineage (GTDB taxonomy): Bacteria > Campylobacterota > Campylobacteria > Campylobacterales > Campylobacteraceae > Campylobacter_D > Campylobacter_D coli. The sequence continues at coordinate 1,473 of NZ_AINS01000054.1, read as the reverse complement.
TCGCTTCTTTAAAAGATCCCACTCCAGGTAAAAGCAATTTATCTGCTTTTTGCAAATCTTTTGGATTTTTAGCTATGAAATTTATAGCTCCTATTTTTTCAAAAGCCTTTGCAACAGAGTTTAAATTTCCCGCCTTGTAATCAATGAGCGCTATCATTTTAAAACACACTCGTCTTTTCTTACCAAAGAACCATCATAATCTCTTATAAATTTACCATTTTCATCACGTTTAAAAATTTTTTTATTGGTAAAAGAATCTACTATTTTTTGAAATTCTTCCTCACTAAAACCACTGAATTCAAGGTATTTTTTAATAGCCTTTTTAGGGGGCTTGCCATCGTATTTTTGTACCAAACGCACCCCTTCTTCACGGCTGATATAACCTAAACGAATATCCAAACAAGCATTATCCGTTGCTCTACCAAAGCCGTATTTGCAGTATTTTAAATAATCATGCACATGATTAGAATAACAATCTAAATTTTCAAAATTTTCATAAGTAGTCTCAACAGGACGATCTAGAGTTAAAAAACCATATTTTTTAGAAATTTCAAGAATTTTTTTATAATCCCATTTAAAATAATATCCTAAAAAAAGTCCTGTAACCCCTACTCTTTGAAGTTCTTCATCACTTGGATAAGTATATAAAAACAAATCTTTTTCAGTAATACCATTTACCCCAAGCATATCAGAAGCACGATTTCCTAAAAGCCCGCCAAATTCTTCAAGCCACTCTCTGCCTAAAATATTCTTATTTTTACTACTCGCAGGACCGCCATACTCTATCTGCGGACTTTCTCCCCAGATGATCAAAGGCACTCCAAAATTTACCGCTATGCGTGGAACAGAAGTAAAAATTCCCAAATGGTTTTGCCACTCATTATCCCCTGTTCTTATAAAAGCTTCACGGGCAAGTTTTTGATAAACTTTTGGATCACGCTTGATATGGATCAAATCCACGCCAAGATGATTTAAATTGTCTAAATTTTTGCGCCCTATTTTCGTAGGTACGCTAGGCTCAAAACATACACACAAAGGATTAAGTCCAAGTTCAAGCATTTTAACCACTTGAAAAGTAGAATCTTTTCCGCCACTTACTCCGATAACACAATCATAAACAGGATGTTTTTTGTATTTTTTTATAAGCTCAAAAAATTCTTTTTCTCTTTCTTGCCAATTAATATTTTGATTTTTAGCTTCTTGAGAACGACAAGCATCACAAACACCTTCTTCATCAAAATGTAAATCAGGCTTAGTATCTGGCATCACACATTTTTTACAAAATTTCATAAATTTCCTTTAATTAGTCTTAAATATATATCGTTATAATTAAATTTTATTTTATGATTTTATATATTTATATTATATAAAAATTAAAAAATGAATGAATTCTATAATTTAAATCCATATGGCATTTTTTGAATGAAACCAAGCAAAATCATAACAAAGTCGTAATATTTATATAATATAAAT
>NZ_AINS01000055.1 GCF_000254135.1 Campylobacter coli LMG 9860 | reverse complement strand
AAAAGTTTTGAAAATATATAAAATAATTAAAAAATATATAAAAATATGTATAAAATATTACTTATTTTAATCTATTTTTTAAAATATTGCTAAAAAATACTCTTGGATATATAATGAAATTTAAAAAATTATACATAGAATTAAGCGATATTTGCGGTTTAAAATGTGATTTTTGTCCCTCAAAAAAAGCCTTGCGTGGAGTGATGAGTGTAGAAAATTTTTCCAAACTTGCAAGGCAAATTTGGGATAAAAGCGAAATTTTTACCTTTCATCTTTTGGGAGATCCTTTGCTTTTAAATAATTTAGAAGAATATCTACAAATTGCTAAAAATCATCAAATGAAATTAGAAATTACCACAAGTGGTTTTTATTTTAGTCCTAAAAATTCTAAATTGTTATTAAAATACGACAATATCCATCAAATCAATATCTCTTTAATGGCCTTTTTAAGTCAAAGCAAACTTTCTTTAGAGCAATATTTTAAGCCTATTTTAGAGTTTTGCAAAGAGCATTTAGAGTATAAAAAATCAAGCTTTATCAATCTTAGACTTTGGAATTTAGATACTAACTTTAAAGCCCCTAGCGAAAATTTGCCCATTTATGAATTTTTAAGTAAAGAATTTGGGGTTCGAATTCTTACACACTTGGCTAAAAATCGTCTTCAAAGGCATATTTTGCTTCATCAAAACAAGCTTTTTAAATGGCCAAGTTTAAAAGATAAGCCCCTTTATACTCAAGGAAAATGCCATGCTTTAAAAGAGCAAATAGGCATTTTAAGTGATGGCACGCTCGTGCCTTGTTGTTTGGATACTAAAGGCGATATATCTTTGGGTAATGTTTTTAATGCTGAATTTAAGAGCCTTCTTGAGTCCAAACGCATTCAAGAAATCAAAAAGGCCTTTGAAGAAAATAAGCGTATAGAAAAGCTTTGTCAAAGCTGTGAATTTTTTAAAACAAGATTGAGCGATTAAAAATTTTGATTTTCTAATCTTGTTTTAAATTCTTTAATTCTATCTATGATTTTTGGGCTTAAGCGTAACAATATATGAGTGTTTTCATTGTGATAAATTTGTCCCATTTGAGCTGCCTTTGTATTTTTTAACAAAGCATTAGCATTTAAAATGTTGCCATCTGCATTAATGCCTAAGATCAACAAATCAGGATTTTGTTTTAGGATGTATTCTGCTGAGATTATAGGGCGCGCTATTTCACTTTGAGGACTTAGGTTTTTAATGCCTATGAGTCTTAATATATCCGCTATTAAAGAATTATCATTAAAGGCCATGAGTGGATTACTAGAATAAAGGTAAATTCCGCTTTTATTTAAGGGATTTTTTTGCAATTCTTGTAATCCTTGTTCAAATTCTTCTAAAAGTTTTTTGCCTTGCTCTTCTTTGTCTGTGAGTTTTGCAAGAATTTGGATATTGCTTTTGATTTCATCAAGGCGTTGGGCTTTTAAATTGATACTTTTGATTCCAAAGTTTTTAAGCCCTTCTTCTAAATTTAAAGAATACGAGCTTAATATCACTAAGCTTGGCTTTAGGGCAACTATTTTTTCAAGAGAAGGGTGTGAAAAAGTTCCTACGCTAGTTATTTTTGAAGTTTTTTCTTCAGGGTAGATATTTGAGTGTTGCAAATTTGCAATACCTACGATTTGATCTTGTGCATTTAGCATAAAAAGTGTTTCTATACTTGCAGGATCAAGCACTACAATGCGTTCTTTGGCATTAAGTAGGGTTAAAAATAAACTCATAATGATTAAAATTTTTTTCATATTTTTTCCTTTAAGGCTAAGATATAAGGTTTTAAGTCTTTATAGACAATCTCGCAATTTAAATTATAAATTTCTTTTAGAATTTCTTTGGTAAAAAGCTCTTTTGTACTTCCAAAATACTTTATTTCTCCTTCTTTTAAAAACAATACCTTATCACAAAACATAGAGGCTAAATTTAAATCATGCAAAATCGCTACAACTGCGATATTGTTCTGCTTTATCAATCTTTCGCAAAGGCTTAAAAGCTCGATAGCATGGTTTAAATCAAGTGCTGAAGTGGGTTCATCTAAAAAAAGAATTTTGGGTTTTTTAAGCAAGGCTCTTGCTAAAAGCACTCTTTGAAATTCTCCACCACTTAAAGAAAGTATATTTCTTTCTAAAAAGTTTTCCAATTTTAAAGTTTTTGCAAATTTTTCAACTTCTAAAATATCTTCTTTAGAATAATCACAAAAAGCATGTTTTAAATTTGTAAATTTGCTCATTAAAAGCACATCAATAACTTTTAAGGGCGTGTTTAAACCCGAATTTTGAGGCACAAAACCGCAAAGTTGTGCAAATTCTTTAAGGGCAAAGTTTTTTATATTGGTATTAAAAAGCGATATTTCGCCCTTACTTATATTTAAATTTTTTAGTATAAGCTTTAAAAGTGTGCTTTTACCCGAGCCATTAGGCCCTAAAATACCTATAAAAGCTTTATTTTGAAGCTCTAAATTGATATTTTTTAACAATTCTTTTTTATGATAGCTAAAACTTAAATTTTGTATCTTTAATATCATAAAAATCTCCTAGCACTTAAAGCCAAATATAAAAATACAGGAGCTCCAAAGAATGCGGTTAAAACCCCTATAGGAATTTGCACAGGGGCTATTAGAGTCCTTGCTAGAGTATCACAAATGAGTAAAAAAAGCCCTCCAAAAGCGGTACAAAAAGGAATAACCAAAGCATTGTCATAATTTCTAAGCAAGAGTCTTACGGTATGAGGGATTATAAGTCCTACAAAGGCTATGAGTCCTGTAAAAGCTACCGCAAAAGAAACTGCCAAAGAAGAAACTATCAAAAGATTGATTTTTAATTTTTGGGCATCAACTCCTAAATTTCTTGCCTCATCATCCCCGCTTAAAATGATATTTAATTCATTTTTATGCGCGTAAAAATACATAAGACAAAAAATCAAAGGCAAAATCAAAATTCCTATACGAAACCAAGAAGCTGAACCTATATTTCCCATAAGCCAAGCAACTATTTTAAAAGAATCTTCCCCTATAAGATAGGTAAAAAACGAGGTAAAAGCTCCTAGAAAAGATGAGGCAGCAATGCCTATGATGAGTAAAGTAGCTATGGAAGCTTTTGAAGATACTTTAAAGATCGCTAATGAAAAAATAGCAGAACAAATAAAGCCTAAAATTCCATAATAATAATCAGGCAGTTTTAACAAATACGCTAAAACAGATCCAAAGGTTGCTGCTGAAGCTATACCTATGATATAAGGATCTGCTATGGGGTTTGAAAATACATTTTGCGTTACTGCTCCACTGCTAGCTAAAAGCATACCGATTAAAATAGCCATTATAATACGAGGCAAACGCCCATCGATGATGATTTGACGCAAAATTTCATTTTCACCAAAAGCATAGGAGAGAAGTTCTTTAGGGCTTAAATTTTCATCTCCTAAGCAAAGTGCGATGATACAGGTGATTATATAGGCTAAAAAAAGCCCTATAATCACTAGATTTTTAGAACGCATATTTAAATTCAACATAGTAATTTCTACCATTTCCGGCTAGATATTGATCATTTGTGCTGTCTTGATAAGTGTAATATTGCTTATCAAAAAGATTGCGAATGCCTGCTAGAATTTGTAAATTTCTATAATTATAATTTACACCAATATCAGTTAAAAAATAATCCTTAATCCAAGAATTTCTAGACATCTTTCCTGTATTTTCATCAACAACCCCGCCATCTTTTGCTCTTGAAAAATAGCTTAAATCTATATAGCTTGATAAATTTTTATTCCAAGCGTATTCTACTCCGGCTGTGGCTTTGATTTTTGAAACATAAGGAATTCTAAGTCCGTCATTAACACCTTTAGAAATTTGAGCATCAAGATAGCTTAGGCTTTCTTTGAGGATTAAGCTATCATTGAATAAAAATTGATGAAGGTTTAATTCCGCTCCTAAACGACGCGTTTGGTCGATATTATAATATTTCCAAAATGCTCCTCCTGTGGAGTGTGGATTTCCAAGATAAGAAATTTCATCCTTGCTTAGAGTGTAAAATAAAGTCAAATTAAAGCCATAAAAATCCCACCAAAAATCATTAATCCCAAGTTCGAAAGTATCAAAAATTTCAGGATCTAAATTGGCAGTGTAATATTTTTGAGTTGCTTGATCTTTGTTAACAAGTTGTGCAGGAGTTGGAGAGATGAAACCTCTTTCGTATTTAGCATATATATTTCCAGTATCAGAATATTTGAAATTTGGAGTGATTTCAAAGGCAAAGTTATTGCTTGTATCATCAGCGTCAAAAAGCTCTGGATTACTTGGTCGTTGTGTACCGCCCATTATCATTTTACTTGTGTAACTTCTGTGGGTATCATAAAGACTGTATTCGTATCTTGCACCACCTGAAATACTAAAAATATCATTAAATTGATGAGAGTCTAGAGCAAAAACAGAATGGCTTTGTTTATTCATATCCATTAGAGTTGTCATGGTATGACTCATTTGAAATGCTGGAGTGTTTACATTATAATGAACTATGCTTGTTCTTTTGGCATCATGATTTGCAAACTCATAGCCAAAGATAAAATAAGAATCATCTTTGTAATTGATTTTATTTTTTAAATTTATACCCGTAAGCGTATCTTCAAAACCGCTACCGGTTTGATAAGCTATGGTGCCCATCATTGGAATTTCATCTTTTAGATATCTTATTTTTTGATTTTGCCAAAATGCTCCGAGTTGAATTTCGTATAAATCACTAAAATAATGATGATAATCTAAAGCAATTTCAGGTCTATTGATTTGAGTGATATTATCACCACTTCCTTTTTGGGTCGGATCACTTTGAATTTGTGCTTTTGTAAGATAGCCACTGCTTGTATTTTTGCTTTCAAAATAATTATAATTTAGGGATAAATCACTATTATCGCTAGTATTTAGATAGGCTTTTGTATTGACAAAATAGCCTTTTTCATTATAACCCTCTTGATAGCCATCGCGGTTAAAGCCTTGTATATCAAAACCAAATGTTAGATAATCATTGATTTTTTTAGCCCCATAAACGCCTAAATTTCCACCTAAATTTCCATGATCGTAACTACTGCCTTTAAGACTTAGAGCAAAAGCATCGGATTTTTCTTTTTTTGTAATGATATTAATCACACCCCCTCTAGTGCCACTTCCATAAAGCACAGAGCCTCCCCCTGGTATGATTTCTATGCGTTCTATATTGTTTAAATTGACACTTTCTAAAGGAGTTACGCCATGAGAATTATCAAGCACATTAATAGCATTTCCATTTACCATAACTTTCACAGCTATATCGGACTTGCTTCCTTGTCCACGCATATCGATATTGCGTCCTAGTCCAAAATTTACAAAACTAATGCCTGAAATTCTTTCTAAGGCTTGTTCTAAGGTATTAAATCCTCTTTTTTCTAAGTTTTTACCATCGATAACAATTACATTACGCAAGTTATTGTCTGCATCTTGTTCAAATCCTGTTGCACTTACAACAACTTTTTGCATTTGAATGGCTTTATCATTCAATTCTTGTGCATTGATACCAGTGCTTAGTAAAAATACTAGTAAAGATAGCTTTAAAACTCTTTTGCTTGGATTCAAATTTTTACTCCTTTTAAATAAAATAAATAATGATAATATATATCATAATATTTGAAGAGAAAATTTATCTTTTATAAGCTTAAATTAGAATAAATTTTTGAAAATTAAACGATTTTAATCTTTTTAAGTAATTTTTAATTTGATAATTGATACCATTTTTAACTTATATTTTGTTCTATAAATTTAAAGAAAGGATAAAGATAATGAGTTTTGAAAGTATTATTTCTCATATGAACGATCATCATCAATCCAATTTGATCGATCTTTGTAAAAAATTTGGGGCAGTGAAGGATCCTAAGGGAGTAAGATTGGTCGGAGTTGATTTTGAGGGCTTGGATATAGCTTATAATGATAAAGAAAATTTACGCATAGAATTTCCTAAAAAAGCAAACGAAGAAACCCTTAAAGATGCTATTATCGAACTTTGTATGAGTGCAAAGACTAAAAAAGATCTTAGCGGAGTGGCAAGAGAAGCAAAAGAGTTTATGTTGAGTTTTAATTCGGTTTCTTTAGCGACTTTAAGTGCAGATAAAGAGGTGGTTTGTTCTTATGCACCGTTTGTAAATACTCCATGGGGAAATTATATTTATATCAGTGAAGTAAGCGAGCATTTTAATAATATCAAAGAAAATCCAAACAATATAGAAATAATGTTTTTAGAGGATGAAAGCAAGGCAGCTTCTGTTATACTTCGTAAAAGATTGCGTTATAAGGTTAAGGCTAGTTTTATCGAGCGTGGGGAAGTGTTTGATAAAATTTATGATGAATTTGAAAAACAAACAGGCGGCGAAGGCGGAATAAAAACCATACGCAATATGCTTGATTTCCATCTTGTAAAACTTGAATTTCAAAAGGGCCGTTTTGTAAAAGGTTTTGGACAAGCTTATGATATAGAAAATGAAAATGTAACCCATGTTGGTGCAAATAGCAGCCCGCACAAATTCCCGCATAAACACTAATCATTAGTCTTGTTTTCAAGACTAATGAAACTATAAATTTTGCTCTTGTAATGATTCTGCTTGATAATGTGCTATCAAAGGTTCGATAACTTCATCAAAAAGCCCATCTTGTAAAATAGCATCTAAACGATATAGGGTAAGATTGATGCGATGGTCGCTGATACGATTTTGTGGAAAATTATAAGTGCGTATGCGCTCACTTCTATCGCCGCTTCCTACTTGGGATTTTCTTGCTTCGCTTTCTTGAGCCAAACGCTCGCTTTCTTGCATTTCGTAAAGTCTTGCTTTTAAGACTTTCATAGCACTTTCTTTATTTTTATGCTGGCTTTTTCCATCTTGATTGACTACAACTATACCTGTAGGAAGGTGAGTGATCCTCACAGCAGAATCTGTAGTATTTACACTTTGCCCCCCGTGTCCTGAAGAGCGCATAACATCTATTTTAAGATCATTGGGATTGATTTCTATCTCTATATCGTCTACTTCAGGCATAACCGCTATAGTTATAGCAGAAGTGTGTATGCGTCCTTGAGATTCGGTTTGTGGAACGCGTTGAACGCGATGTGTTCCACCCTCATATTTAAGTCTTGAGAAAGCTCCTGCACCTTTAACTAGCATGATAATTTCTTTAAAACCGCCCACACTTCCTTCGCTAGAACTAACGATTTCAAGTTTATAGCCACGATTTTCAGCATATCTTGCATAGGCTTTAACAAGATCGCCTACAAATAAAGAAGCTTCATCTCCGCCTGTTCCTGCACGAATTTCAAGAAAAATATTTCTTTCATCATTCGGATCTTTGGGTAATAGCAAAATTTTAAGCTCTTCTTCGAGTTTGGGTTTTAATTCTTCTAAATTTTTTAACTCTTCTTTTGCAAGTTCTCCAAGCTCAGCATCATTAAGCAAAGTTTTGTTTTCTTCTATGCTATCTAGAGTTTTTAGGTATTCTTTAGCTTTTAAGACGATGGGTTCTAAATTCTTTTGCTCTTTAGAAAGCGCAGTCATTTTACTGATATCACTGATGATATCAGAACTACTAAGAAGAGAATTTAACTCTTCAAAGCGTTTTAAAAAAGGATCTAGTTTACTAGCTAACATTAAAAATTATGAAAGATTATGCAATTTTATTTACTAGAAGAGCTAGGCGACTTACACGACGAGACGCTGTTTGTTTTTTAAGAAAGCCACGACTTACCATAGCGTGAATGCTTTTGTTTGCAATTTTTAAAGCTTCATTAGCAGCGTTTTTATCGTTTTTAGCAGCAGCTTCTCTTACGGCTTTAGTGATGTTTTTAAGTCTTGTTCTATAAAATCTATTTCTTTCTGTTTTTTTGATAGTTTGTCTTGCTCTTTTTTCAGCAGATTTGTGGTTTGCCATTTATTTTCCTTTTTTGAAATTAAAGACTAAATTATATAAGAATAAAATTTAAAAATATATTAATTTAAGCAAAATTTCAAAATAAATTTATCAAGTCTTTATCCCAAAAGACTAAATCAAATTTAAGCAAAAAACCATAAATCACTGCACTTAAAAGCCCTGCAAACAATCCTGCTAGCATATCATCTAGCATAACACCCAATCCACCTTTGGTTTTTTTATCGATTTTTCCTATGATAGAAGGCTTTGTGATATCAAAGATGCGAAAAAACACGAAGGCCATAAAAAAATTCAGTAAAGAATTAGCGCCGCTTGCAGCGATGGCACACGCTAGAAAAACTCCTGCAACTTCATCAATTACTATATGTTTATCATCGTGAATCCCTGTTTTTCTTTCATAATCATCAATCACTCTTATACTAGCAATAAAAATTAAAATGCTGAGTAAAAATAAGGTAGTGATTCCTAGATATTTTAATATAAAAAAAGCAGGAATTAAAGCTGCTAAAGTTCCAAAAGTCCCCGGTGCTTTTTTTGCACACCCTGAATAAAAAAAAGTTAAAAAAAGTTTTTGCATTGTTTCCTTTCAAACCATATAAGACATTTGATGAGTTTCTAAAAGCTTTTGATAAAATTCTTCATCGCTTTTGTATTCTAAAATTCCATCTGTTGCAAAAAGATCATTATAGATTTTTTGCAAATTCTTAAATCGATTAGGAAAAATAGAAGATAAGATAATACTTGAAACTTCTTTTCGCATAAAAACAGCAGGAGGCACAATACCTGCTCTTAACAATTCTTTTAAGGATTGAGAATTATAATGTAAATGATGATGGCATCCATGAGGGCAAGATCGAGTACTTACTATCATACGACATGCATCGCAAAATACAAATTCAGGCAAAACAATCACTTCTATATCATAATCTTTAGAAAAATCATCCAGTATGGTTTTAGGCTGATTATCATCATAAAACATTCCAAGTCCTGTGTGATTTTGCCCTACGACAAGTTTGGTACATCCAAGACTCTTAGCCAAAATGCTTTCTAAGCTAGGATTTAAATGAGCATGGAAAAGATTGATATCTTTAAGTGGGAAGATAAAAATTCTATCCGGTGGCAAATAATTTTGAATAAATTTTTTCAAATAATTTTGCTTCAAATCAAAATCAAAGCCATTGGCATCAAAAGATTCTACAAGAAAAACAACAACCAAATCCGCCTTATCTATAGTCCAGCGAAACATTCTTTCATGCGCTCTATGCAAAGGATCAAAGCTTGAAACTATAGCGGTAATTTTATGAGCATTAAGATTTTCTTTGGTTTTATGAAATTCTTCTTTGATTTTTTGGATTGTGGAATTATAAATTTCTATCTCTCCACCGATACAAATTTCACCCATATCATCTAAAGAGCAGGTGTGTGGGCTAAAGATATTGGAAAAATTTTTATCATTTTTAAATTTACTTTTAAGCGTGATATTTCCTACTATTTCATCATCAAGAATGAGGTCGATTTTACTTCCTATGGGAATATCTTTAATAAATTCTTCTGAAACTTTTGGAGCAAAGGATAGAGGATAAGGAAAGCTTTCGTTGTTGGATTTGCCCGTTTTAAAAATTTGTTTTGTCTCATGTTCATCCATTAAATGAGTACAACTGCCAAGCAAACCCTCTTTGATAAGAGAAAGAATGCCTAGTTCGTTTTTGTCTATGATAATGCTTTTATTTTTTTTTGCTGATTTCATATTTTTTCCTTTTCTCCCATAAAGACTTACGAGAAATTCCTAATTTCTTTGAAAGATCTGTATCAGGAAAGACATTTTGATAATTTAAAATAATATATTTAACATATTCATCTATGGTTAAAATTTGATTACTATCGATATTTTTTTCATTATCACTAAGATTGATGCACGGAAGCTCTAAATCTTCTATATTTGAATTAGTATGTAAAATAACTGATTTGTTTTTGATAAATTCAAGCAATTTTTCACGCTCTAGCGGTTTTAAAACTTGAAAATTACTCAAGAATAAAAGATTGTTTTCCGTTGGAAGTTTCATCGCTTTTTCTACTGAATTACTCACAGATAGATCAACATAAGAAAGGGTGATATCGTATTCGTTGATATAATTAAATACAAAGGCATCAGCTGAGCTTTGTTTGTTGGATTTTAAAACAACAGGAAGTTTTAGTTTTTTATAGTTGTATTCTGGAATTTTAACTGTTTGAAGTCTTGATTTAATATAGCTTTTATAAGCTTTATTAAGAATGGAGAGCTTTTTAAAATCTTGATAATGTTTGATTTTTCGTATCAATTCTTCTATCATAAAAGGTTTTTGTATATAATCGCACGCACCAAGTTTTAAAGGATTTGAAACTGTGTCTGTGCTGATATAAGAAATAAGCAAAATAATAATGCTATGTTTAAATTCCGTAACCGCTTTTAAAAAATTACTAGTATTAGTAGAAAGTAAAACAATATCATAATATTTTTCAGGGTTACGCTCATCAAACGAGTTAATAATTTCACAGCTATATCCAGCATCACTTAGTTTAATGCTAATGCTTTGCGCTAGATAAATTTCATTTTCAATAATTAAAACTTTCATAATCTTGTCCAATCAAAATATTTTAAATTTACACTACTAAGCACCGCCATACCTTCTTTTCTTCCAATAAAACCCAATTTTTCCGTTGTTGTGGCTTTAACATTGATTCTAAATTCATCTAAATCTAAGGTATGAGCTATATTGCTTTGCATAGCTTGTTTAAAGTCTTTAAGTTTAGGGCTTTGTGCCATGACGCAAATGTCTATATTGATGAGTTCAAAACCTATTTCTCTGACTTTATCATAAGCCTGTTTTAAAAGCTCCATGGAGTTGGCATTTTTAAATTTCATATCAGTATCAGGATAAAGCTCTCCTATATCTCCAAGTCCTGCAGCACCCAAAATCGCATCGGTTAAAGAGTGAGCTAAAACATCTCCATCACTGTGTGCTTTTAAGCCCATAGTAGGATGAATTTCAACTCCACCTAAAAGCAAGGCGCGTTCTTCTCCAAATTCATGAACATCAAAACCATTTCCGCAAAAGATTTCATTACTTGGTCGAGGTAAATCAAGCTTTTTAAGATCTTCTTTAAAGGTTATTTTTCTAGTATTTTCCTCACCCTCAACAAACCAAATTTTTCCACCCACTGCAGATATAGCTGTGCTATCATCTGTGAAATCTAAATTTTGATTTAAGGCTTGTTTGAGTAAGCGAGTGCGTGAAATTTGAGGAGTTTGAATGAGTTTGATTTTTTCTCTTTGCAAGGCTTCATTTTCAAAAAGCGTGGTATCTGCGACTTTTAAAGCCGGAGTGATACAATCAGCTTTATCTAAATTTTCAATCAAACGATCAAACAAGCTTTTACTTACTAAAACTCTTGCTACATCACTTACCATTACAAATTCACTGTCTATGATTTCTAGGGCTTTTTTTAAGGATTCTGCCCTAGTGGTACCACCTTCAACAAATTCATAATTTCTAGCAAATTTTTTCATATAAGTGATATTACTAGAAGTAACAACTATTTTTTTAAAAGGATAAAAAGTGCTTAAATTTCGCGTAGCATAAAGCCATAAAGGATCGTCGCCAAGGCGTAGAAATTGTTTTTTTACTCCCATATCAAAGCGAGTAGAATTTCCAGCTGCTAGCATAATCAAGCTAAGATTAGCCATTTTTTCCCTTTGCTATAATATTAATTTTATATATAATGTTACCATATTATACACTTATAAAAAGCTAAATTTTATCATTTTATTAGTAAAATTGATTTTTTAAAAATTAAGGAAAAGAGATGAAAGAGCAAATTTTAGAGAAATTAAAAAGTGTAAAATATCCAGGTTTTGATAAGGATATAGTGAGTTTTAATTTTGTAAAAGATATAAAAACCGAAAATGAGAATGTTATCGTTGAGCTTGAAATTGTTTCATCAAATCCGCAAGTAAGCGAAGAATTACGCAAAAATATTGATGAGGCTTTAGCTTCTTTAAATTTAAAGAATTTACAAATTCATATCATTACTCCAAAAATTCCTGAAGAAAAAAGCAATTCAAGAAGTGGTAAAAATATCGCACCTCAAGTAAAAAATTTCATCATGGTTTCAAGCGGAAAGGGCGGAGTAGGTAAGTCTACAACCACTGTAAATTTAGCTATTTCTATGGCTAAAATGGGAAAAAGAGTAGGGATTTTAGATGCAGATATTTATGGGCCAAATATCCCAAGGATGTTAGGTGAAACTAAAACTCAACCTGAAGTAGTAGGACAAAGATTAAAGCCGATTTTAAGTCATGGTGTTTATATGATGAGTATGGGGGTTTTAATCGAAGAGGGTCAAGGGCTTATGTGGCGTGGAGCTATGATCATGAAAGCTATCGAGCAATTACTTGCAGATGTGATTTGGCCTGAACTTGATGTATTGTTTTTAGATATGCCTCCAGGAACAGGAGATGCGCAAATTACTTCAGCACAAAGCATTCCAATTACTGCGGGTGTTTGTGTAAGTACCCCACAAACCGTTTCTTTAGATGATAGCAAAAGAGCTTTAGATATGTTTAACAAACTTCACATTCCAATCGCTGGCGTGATAGAAAATATGAGTGGCTTTTTATGTCCTGATAATGGCAAAGAGTATGATATTTTTGGTAAAGGAACAGCTGAAGATATGGCAAAAGCTTATAAGAGTGAAGTTTTAGCACAAATTCCTATAGAGATGATAGTAAGAGAGGGTGGAGATGAAGGAAAACCTGTGAGTTTTTATCATCCTGAAAGTGTAAGTGCAAAGCGTTATTTAATGGCAGCTGAAAAAATTTGGCAATTTATAGAAAAAATCAATAATGAAGGCGGTGCGGATAATTCTGCAATCCAACCTGTGATGAATGGAAAAAGTGCTTGTTCGCATTAAAATTTTGAAGGAGAAAAAATGATTATTAATACTAAAGAAGATTTTTTACTTTTAATCAAGCAAATTGAACAAAAAAATGGATATAGAAAACCTAAAGCTTTTGGTATAGCAAGACTTGATCGTGGTCAGCTTAATAAAAATAAAATTTTACAAGCCAGTTTTGCTTTGGTAAATTATGAGCAAAATTTTGGTTCTGCGGCGATTATGCTTGAAGCTTTTATGCAAAGGGGTGTTGAGATTGATTTTGAAGCAAGCGAATTTGTACAAATTCTTAAGCTTGAGGATATCGATTATGCGCTTGCTTGCTTTAAACCTTTTTTAGAAGAAGAGGGACATAAAAATATCGATATTTTAAAGATTATCAAAGATAAATTTAAAGATGACGAATTTGCTTTTGTATGTCTTTTTGAAGATAAAGAGCCTTTGAGTGTGGAAAGTGTTTATTTGAAACTTTATTTGCTTTCTACTAAAAAAGTTCCTTTAAGAAGTTTAAATTTAAATGGAGCTTTTGGACTTTTAAGCAATGTAGCTTGGAGTGATGATAAGCCTATCGAGCTTGAGTATTTAAGAGAAAATGAAATGCGTTTAAAAATGAGCAATCAATATCCAAAAATTGATTTTGTAGATAAATTCCCAAGATTTTTAGCACATATCATTCCTGAAGATAATACAAGAATTCTAGAAAGCTCTAAAGTAAGAATGGGTGCATCTTTGGCTGCAGGTACTACAATCATGCCAGGTGCAAGCTATGTGAATTTTAACGCAGGAACAACAGGGGCTTGTATGGTTGAAGGGCGTATAAGTTCAAGTGCTATCGTAGGTGAAGGCTCTGATGTGGGCGGTGGTGCTTCTATTTTAGGTGTTTTAAGCGGAACAAGTGGAAATGCTATAAGTGTAGGTAAAGCTTGTCTTTTAGGAGCAAATTCAGTAACAGGAATTCCTTTGGGTGATAATTGTATCGTAGATGCGGGAATTGCAGTGCTTGAAGGAACGAAATTTTTACTTAAAGATCGTGAGGAGCTTGCTAAACTTAATCCTTATTTTGATTTTAGCAAAGAGATTTATAAGGGCATCGAGCTTAAAGGCTTAAATGGGCTTCATTTCCGTCAAGATTCTATCAGCGGAGCGATGATAGTAAGTTTAAATAAAAAAGCGATCAAGCTTAACGAAGCTTTGCATTAATTTACCCTAGATTATCGACAAAAGCCTAATTTTAGGCTTTTTTGTCCATATTTTTCATTAAAATATAAAATTCAAAGGCCTTTTATAAGAAGGGATATTATAAAATTTACCTAAAAAATCGTAATTGTCAAAAATACAAAGTTGATAATAAAGGCAAAAAAAGATATAAGCTAAACCTGCACAAATACCTAGTAATGTAGTTATTATAAAAATAAGTTTTTTCCAAGTAAAATAAGAAATTTTCTTAAAACAAAAATAAATAAATTTAAAAACAAAGACAAAACTAAACAACACGCATAGCAAAGGCACTAAAGCTAAATGCCCATCTAAAGGCAAAGTAAGCAAGAAAAACACACAAAGGCTAAAAGCAATCCCAAAATAAAAAGTATTTATAAAATCTAAACTTTCTATCTTTGAAATAACTTTTTTCCACACTAAAAATAAAGGGATATGAATTACTAAAAGATAAAAATAATAAATACCTGCTCGTTTAAAAATTTCCATGTTTGTATGAAAACCTAACATTGGCACTTCAGATATATATTTTCTATGCATTAAGATGAAAAACATCATTAATGCAGGGTAGATAAAAAAGATCAAAAAGCCTAAAATGATATTTTTCAATTTATTCTTTATGTCTTTCTTTAAGCTTAGCGATGACATCTGAAAAACTTAAATTTGCATCTGCGAGTAAAACACTTAAATGATACATCAAATCAGCCGCCTCGCAAATAAGCTCATCTTTATCTTTAACAGTCGCTGCTAAGGCAGTTTCCACACCTTCTTCGCCGACTTTTTGTGCGATGCGTTTTGTTCCTTTTTTAAAAAGCTTTGTAGTATAGGAAGTGTTTTCATCCGCATTTTTACGTGAATTTATAAGTTTTTCTAATCTTGCTAAAAAGACAAAATCTGCATTTTTTGATACATTTTCAAAGCAAGAGATATTGCCTATATGGCAAGTAGCTCCTATAGGATCAACCAAAATCAAAAGTGTATCATTATCACAATCAAGGCTTAAATCAACGATATTTAAAAAATTTCCACTTTCTTCACCCTTCATCCAAAGGCGATTTTTAGTACGCGAAAAAAATACGACTTTTTTACTTTCTAAGCTTTTTTCTAAAGCTTTTTCATCCATAAAACCTAGCATTAAAACTTCACAGCTTTTTGCATCTTGTATTATGACAGGGATAAGCCCAT
The DNA here is from genome assembly GCF_000254135.1 of Campylobacter coli LMG 9860. Taxonomy (GTDB): domain Bacteria; phylum Campylobacterota; class Campylobacteria; order Campylobacterales; family Campylobacteraceae; genus Campylobacter_D; species Campylobacter_D coli. The sequence continues at coordinate 15,729 of NZ_AINS01000055.1, read as the reverse complement.
TTACTTTTTGCCAATTGATTTTTTCATTTAAATTTTGGAAATTTTGCATTTTTATATCCTTATACTTACACCTTGGGTTTTTAAGTAGTTTTTTAATTCTTTAATATCAATGATTTGTTGATGAAAAACAGAAGCTGCTAAAGCCCCATCCACTCCTATTTCAAAGGCTTCTAAAAAGTGTTCCATCTTACCAGCTCCACCGCTTGCGATCAAAGGTACTTTGCATTCTTTTTTTACAAGGCTTAATTGTTCTAAATCATATCCATTTTTAACACCATCTTGATTCATCATATTTAGCACTATCTCTCCAGCGCCCAAATCCTGTACTTCCTTAATCCATTCGATCGTATTTTTCCCGCTATGTTTACTCGTGTTTTCATCACCTGTGTATTTGAAAACCTTTAAATTTCCATTTTCATCTTTAAAGCTATCAATGCCCACTACAACACATTGTACCCCAAAACTTTTGGCCAAACGAGTGATAAGATTTGGATCGTTTAAAGCAGGGGAGTTGATAGAAATTTTATCCGCTCCATTGGCTAAGAGTTCGGCTGCATCTTCTTCACTTTTAATGCCGCCTGCTACACAAAAAGGGATATTGATATTTTTAGCCACTTCGCTTACCCATTCTCTTGAAATGCGTTCTTTTCTAGCACTTGCAGCAATATCATAAAACACAAGCTCATCGATCCCACTTTGAGAATAACGCTTTGCAAGCTCTACGATATCTCCCATATCTTTATGATTTTTAAACTGTGTTCCTTTTACTACTCTACCATCTTTTACATCTAAACATGCAATTATGCGTTTTGTAAGCATTTTATCCCTTCTTCTACGCTAAAAACTCCATCTAATAAAGCTTTTCCTACGATAACCCCACTACAAATACCCTTTAGTTTTTTAAGATCTTCTAAACTCGCTACACCTCCACTTGCTTGAGTGTGAATTTTAGGAAAGTTTTTATGGATGAGTGCGTAAAGTTCAGCATTGCTTCCTTGCATGGTGCCATCTCTTGAAATATCGGTGCAAAGTATGTGTTTTAGGCCTTTGATATTATAAAATTCCAAAACCTCTAAAAGTCTTTTATCGCTCGTATCTTGCCAAGCGTTAATAGCTATCATATAATCTTCTTTTAAAATCGTATCAAGCGCTAAAACGATAGCTTCGCTTCCAAAATGTTGCAAAATTTCAACACAAAGCGTAGGATTTGTAATTGCCAAAGAGCCGATCACTACACGCTTTACTCCACAATCAAGCAAAGCTTGTATCTCTTCTTTGGTGCGAATTCCACCGCCTACTTGCAAATTAACACTGACTTCATTTGTTAATTTTTCTATTAAAGCAAGTTGTCTTTTATTTGGATCTTTAGCTCCGCTTAAATCCACTAAATGAAGCCAAGTTGCTCCCGCGTTTTCATATTCTCTAAATTTTTCTAAAGGATCGTATTTGTATACTTTTTTTTGTTCATAATCACCTTTAACAAGGCGCACTACTTGTCCATCGATCAAATCAAGTGCAGGGATTATCATGCTATATCCTTAATGAAATTTGATATTAAAATTTCCCCCGCTTCTCCGCTTCTTTCAGGGTGAAATTGTACGCCATAAAAATTATCTTTTGCTAAACTTGCGCTAAATTTTACCCCATAATCACTTGTAGCTATGGCATAGTCATTTAATGCTACATGATAACTGTGTACAAAATAAAAATAAGCCCCATTTAAACCCTTAAAAAGTGGGTGTGAGCTTGCAACTTCATTCCACCCCATGTGCGGTAAAGAATACTCTTTTGGAAGTTCAAATTTTTGAGTTTTAAAAGGTATAATGCCTAGAGTTTCTTGATCTAGTTCTTCTGAAAAATCCCCTAAAATTTGCATTCCTAGGCAAATTCCAAGTAAGGGTTTTTTGGTATTTTTGATAAAATTTGTTAGATTAAAGCTTTCTAAATTGCTCATTGCTTTTGCTGCTGTTCCAACTCCTGGTAAAAAAAGTTTATCTGCATTTTCTAAATCTTTTAAATCTCTACTGATTTTAGCATTAAAGCCTAGTCTATCAAGACAAAATTTCAAAGATGCCAAATTTGCACATGCTGTATCGATGATGATCAGTTTCATATTACCCCTTTAGAGCTGGCTAAATTTTCACTTTCAATTTTTACAGCCATTTTTAAGGCTTTTGCAAAAGCTTTAAAAAGCCCTTCGGCTTTGTGATGATCGTTTTTACCTTTAACCTTTAAGTGTAAACTCACTCCCATTGAGTAGCTTAGCGAGTAAAAAAAGTGTTCTATCATTTCAGTACTTAATTCGCCTAATTTTTCCTTTTTAAATTTGGCTTTATAAACCAAATGCGGACGGTTGCAAAAATCGATCGCACAACTTGCCAAACACTCATCCATAGGCAAGACAAAGCCATATCTTGTGATGCCTATCTTATCTCCTAAAGCTTGTTTTATGGCACTTCCTAAAGCTAAAGCAACATCTTCAACGCTATGATGCTCATCAATTTCTAAATCGCCCTTGCAAGAAATTTCAAGTCCTATGCCCCCATGTACTGCGATTTGCTCAAGCATATGATCGAAAAAAGGAACTCCTGTATTAATAGCAATCTTTCCGCCATTTAAACATACTTTTACATGGATATTGGTTTCTTTAGTGATACGCGAAATGCTTGCGGTGCGAAAGGAATTTAAGATCTCTTCTTCTATCTCTTTCCAAGTCAAATTCTCGCTGTATTTTAACCCACGAACACCCAAATTTGAAGCTAGGATCATATCAGTATCTCGATCACCGATCACAAAGCTTTGTTCTTTATTGTAAAGATTGTGCTTGATATACTCATCTAAAAGGGCGGTTTTTGGCTTTCTACACTCGCAATTTTCATTTTCAAAATGTGGACAAATGAAAATGTCTTTAAATTCTATACCACAGCTTTGTAAAATATCCAACATTTTTTGATGTGCTATTTCAAAATCTTCTTTAGGAAAGCTTTGAGTTCCAAGGCCATCTTGATTAGAAACAAGCACAAATTTAAAGCCAAAATTTTTAAGTTTTAAAAGAGTAGGGATAGCACCTTTTTCAAAACGAAGTTTTTCAAGGCTATCGATTTGAAAATCGCTCTTTGGTTCTTCTATGATGGTGCCATCTCTATCGATAAAAAGGATTTTTTCACTCATTTTAGACTTTCTAAGCGAAAAGTTACTGCATTTTTATGTGCGTCTAAATGTTCATTTGCAGCTAAAATTTCAACACTTTTTCCTAAATTTAAAAAGCCTTCTTTGCTAAGTTCTTGTACGCTCATTCTTTTACTAAAATCAGCTAAACCCAAGCTAGAATGCGTTTTAGTAAGTCCATAAGTTGGCAAGACATGATTTGTTCCGCTTGCGTAATCACCCATGGATTCTGGACTTAACTCACCTAAAAATACAGATCCAGCGTGTTTGACTTTATCTAAAAGTTCGCGAGGATTTTGTGTTTGTATGATTAAGTGCTCAGGTGCGTAAAGATTTGAGATTAAAAGAGCTTCATCTAAGTTTTTTGCAATGATGATTTTAGAATTTGCAATGCTTTTAGACGCTAATTCTTTTCTTGGTAAATTTTCAAGTTGGCGGCTTACTTCATCACTCGCACCTTGTGCAAATTCTTTGCTTAAGCATACTAAAATCACTTGAGAATCTGCGCCGTGTTCAGCTTGTGAAAGCAAGTCGCTTGCTACAAATTTAACATTTGCTTTCTCATCTGCTATGACTAAAACTTCACTAGGTCCAGCTTGCATATCTATAGCAGCTCCGTTTATATCACTACTTACTTGGCGTTTAGCTTCGGTAACAAAGGCATTGCCTGGCCCAAAGATTTTATCTACTTTTAAAACGCTTTTGGTTCCATAAGCTAGTGCTGCTATGGCTCCTGCACCACCCATTTGATAAATTTCATCTACTCCGCAAAGCTTGGCGCAAAAAAGTGTGGCATCGTTTATTTTAGCAGGGCTTGCCAAAACGATTTTTTCACATTGAGCTATTTTTGCAGGAATTGCTAGCATTAAAACCGTTGAAAATAAAGGCGCCAAACCCCCTGGTATATAAAGTCCTACTTTTTCAATAGGGCGTGTTAAAACTTCGCATTTTACACCCTTGGTGGTTTCAATGGCTATTTCTTTTGGAATTTGTGCTTCGTGGAATTTTTTGATATTTTCATAAGCGATTAAAATCGCTTCTTTTAAGTCTTTATCCAAGCGTAAGCTTGCGTTTTCAAGCTCTTCTTCACTTACTTTAATGCTTGAAATTTGGGCTTTGTCAAATTTTAAAGCTTGTTCTATCAAAGCTTCATCGCCTTTTTCTCTAACTTCTTTGATGATAGAGCTCACTATCTGTGAAATTTCATCTTTTGCTGCTATTGCAGGGCGTTTTAATACTTCTTGTTTTTGTTTTTCGTCTAATTCGTTAAAATTTATTATTTGCATTTTTTACTCACTTTAACATTTTTTCAATAGGTAAAACCAAAATCGAACTCGCACCTTCTTCTTTTAAGGTCTCCATAGTTTCCCAAAAAAGATTTTCTTTACTTACCATATGCAAGGCTACATTTTTTTCATCGTGTGCTAAAGGCAAGATAGTAGGCTTTTCTACGCCTGGAAGTAGGGATTGGATTTTATCAAGTTTTTCTTTTGGAGCATGAAGCATGATGTATTTGCTTTCCCTTGCTTGCATTACTCCTGCAACGCGAAGCATGATTTTATCAACCAAAGCTTGTTTTTCATCGCTTAGAGTATTTTGCTTTTGTATCAAACAAGCACGAGATTGGTAAATAACTTTAACTTCTTTAAGATTGTTTGCTTGTAGTGTTGCACCGCTTGAAACAAGATCACAAATCGCATCGGCTAAATTTGCTCTTGGAGCTACTTCAACTGAACCTGTAAGCATACAATTTTTATAATGAATGTTGTTTTCTTTCATAAAGCGTTTTAAAAGCTGTGGATAAGAAGTGGCGATTCTTAAATTTTCAAAATCTTTCAAATTATCAAATTTTTTCTCTTGAGGCAAGGCAAGTGAAAGTCTACAATAACCAAAATCAAGCTTTGTTAAAAGCTTGTAATTTGCTTCCTCGCCTAAGCTTTTTCTTTCGAGTTCATTTTCTTCCAAAACATTTTCGCCTATAATGCCAAGATCTACGACTCCATCAAAGATAAGACCAGGTATGTCATCATCTCTAACTCTTAAAATATCTATAGGTAGGTTGGTTGAAAAAGCTATGAGACTTTGCTCATGTATATGCATTTTAATTCCGCATTTGTTTAAAAGTTCTACGGATTCTTTAGAGAGTCTGCCTGATTTTTGTATAGCTATACGCAAACGAGAATTTTCTTGCATATTTTATATCCTTGCATTTATAAAAATAAAAAATTATATTAGCATAAGTAGTTAAAAATTTGGCTAAAAATTATTTTTTAAATAATCATTTAAGAATTTTTATTTTTAGAATTGGATTTAAAAGATGATTTTGAATTTTTAGATTTATAAAAAGTTGGAGTAAATTAGAAAAATATAAGAAAAATGAATTTTAAAATTCCAGCTTAAGCTGGAATTTTTAGGCTACAAATTCAATAAAAGCCATTTCAGCTGCGTCACCGCGGCGAATTCTTGTTTTGATAATTCTTGTATAGCCACCATTTCTTTCTTTGAAATTTGGAGCTATTTCTGTAACAAGTTTATTTGTAGCATTTTTATCTTGTAAAGCAGCAAAAACTGCTCTGTGAGCGTTAAAATCTCCAAGTCTTGCTCTAGTAATCAATCTTTCTACATAGCCTCTTAATTCTTTAGCTTTTGGTAGAGTTGTTTCGATTTTACCGCTATTAACTAAAGCTATAGTTAAATTTTTTAACAAGGCAGCACGATGAGATGAAGTTCTGCCAAGTTTTCTATATCCGTGTTTATGTCTCATTCTTTATCCTTCGTTTTGTGCTTTTAATTCATCGATTTTTTTCTTAAGCAAATCTTTATTATCACTAAGCTTAGAAGTACCCACAGGGAAGCCTATGCTTTCCATAATGCTTTTAATTTCATCTAAAGATTTTTTGCCTAAATTTTTAAGTCCAGCAAGTTCATTAACGCTCATTAAAGCAAGCTCTCCGATGTAAACAATTCCTGCTTTTTCAAGGCAATTGTAACTTCTTGCACTTAAATTTAGATCAGTAATATTTTGCAATAATTTAGTATTTTCTAATTCATTGCTTGTAGCTTGACTTTTTATGATGCTTCTAACATTTGTAATCTTATCAAATACTGATAATTGCTTATACATAGCTTCTAAAGCATTTTGAAAAGCTTCGTTTGGAGTGATTTGTCCATCAGTAGTTACTGTTAAAACTACTTTTTCATAGTCAGGATTGTCTTCAAATAAAACTTTCTCAATATCATAAGTCGCCTCTCTTACAGGAGTGAAAAAAGCATCAAGAGCTATGAATTTTGGATCATTTAAAAGCTCTTTAATCTCTTCGCTTGGTACATAACCAATGCCTTTTTCTATGATAAGAGTAAAGTTAAGTTCAGCATCTTCATTGATCGTTGCTAAATATGCATCTGTATTTACGACTTCAACTTGATCGTTGTTTAGATCTTTACCATAAATTTCTTTAGGGCCTTTGAAACTAAACTCAACGATTTCTTTGTTGGAATCGCTTTTAAGTTTGAATCGTAATTTTTTAAGATTGATGATAAAAAGTGCTACATCTTCAAGCATACCACGCATACTATCAAATTCATGCGCTACACCATCGATATGGATAGCGGTTGGAGCATAACCTATAGTGCTAGTATAAAGTAAACGGCGTAAAGGATGGGCTAGGGTAATACCATAGCCGATCTCAAAAGGCCAAGCACTGATTTTAGCCACAGTATCACTAATATTTTCTATAGTGAATTCTGTCGGCGTATAAGCAGATGTTGTAATGTTTCTCATGATTTAGCCCCTATTACTTAGAGTAAAGCTCAACGATGAATCTTTCCTCTACTGGAATGATAACTTCTTCTCTTTCAGGTTTTCTAGTGAAAATTCCAAATCTTTTATCTTTTTCCACATCTACCCAAGCAACGATACCTGTTTGAGCAGTAAGCTCGATCGCCCTTGTGATTTGAGGATTATTTTTGCTTTTTTCTATTACTTCGATTTTTGCTCCTGCTTCTACTCTAAAGCTAGGGATATCTACTCTTTTTCCATTTACTAAAATGTGTCCATGAGTTACAAGTTGTCTTGCAAAACGACGAGTTGTAGCAAAGCCCATTCTATAAACTACATTGTCAAGTCTTTGCTCTAAAAGTTGGATAAGTAAAACCCCTGTATTGCCATCTCTTCTAGCAGCTTCTGCAAAAAGTCTTCTGAATTGTTTTTCACTTACTCCATACATAAATTTAGCTTTTTGTTTTTCTCTTAATTGGAGTCCGTATTCGCTGATTTTACCTTTTCTTGCTCCGTGTTGTCCTGGTGCATAAGGGCGTTTATCTAATGCGCTTTTTCCGGCTAGTCTTCTTTCTCCTTTTAATGCTAAGCTAACACCAAAGCGTCTTTCTAATTTTTCTACTGGTCCTCTATATCTTGCCATAATTAATTCTCCTAATTTTTTCTTATATCTTAGACACGACGACGCTTAGGCGGTCTGCAACCATTATGAGCTAATGGAGTAATATCTTTTAAGAAAGTTACTTTGATTCCTTCCATAGCACCTACACTTTTAACAGCAGTTTCTCTACCGCTTCCTGGTCCTTGTACTTTAATGCCTACTTCTTTGATTCCGTGTTCTTTTGCTTTATTTAAAGCGTCTTCTACTGCTTGTTGTGCTGCATAAGGAGTTGATTTTTTAGAACCTTTAAATCCTAAACCGCCTGCACTGCTCCAAGCGATAGCATTTCCCATTTCATCTGTAACAGTTACCATGGTATTGTTAAAAGTTGCACTGATATAAACAATACCTTTTGCTATATTTTTTTTAACTACTTTTTTCTTTACGATTTTTCTTTTTGCCATCTTTTATCCTTATGATTTTGCACCAACAGTTTTTCTCTTACCTTTTCTAGTTCTTGCGTTTGTTTTTGTTTTTTGTCCGCGAACTGGTAAGCCTTTTCTGTGTCTTAAGCCTCTAAAGCTTCCTAAATCCATAAGTGCTTTTATATCCATAGCAACTTGTTTTCTTAAATCCCCTTCAACCATATAGTTTTCTTGGATTTCTTTTCTGATAGCTGCTGCTTCATCTTCACTTAGTTCATGCACTCTTTTATCATAAGAAATGCCTGTTTTATCTAAGATTTTTCTTGAAGTAAAAAGTCCTATACCATAAATATAGGTAAGTCCATACTCAATTCTTTTTTTCTTTGGTAAATCCACACCTGCGATACGAGCCATGTTTATCCTTGTCTTTGTTTATGTTTTGGATTTTCGCAAATAATGCGAACTACGCCTTTACGGCGAACTACTTTGCACTTGTCGCACATCTTTTTAACTGATGGTCTCACTTTCATGAGTTCTCCTTAAATGAATTCCACTTCATTTACGACTGCATCAGGTTTTATGAATAACCAACTATTTTTAAAATAAGTGGTGAATTTTAAAAATACCTCTTCATATAGTTCGATACATTTTGTCGCAAAAACGCTAATTTTATCTAAAATTAGCTTTTAAATAACTTATATTATTTATATCTAAAAGTGATACGCCCTTTATCAAGGCTATAAGGTGTAAGTTCAACTTTAACTTTATCCCCTGGCATGATTCTTATATAGTGCATACGCATTTTTCCTGCTATATGACATAAAATCACATGCTTGTTGTCAAGTTCAACTTTAAAATTTGCATTAGGTAATGCTTCAAGCACTGTGCCATCGATTTCAATCACATCGTCTTTTGCCAAAATTTTCTCCTCTCATTAAAATAAAACTGTGATTATAGCAAAAAATATTTGAATTTATTAAGAAATTAGTTTTCCAAGTAGTCTTTTAAAATGCTATCTAGTTTTTCTTTCAGTTCAAAAGGTTTTTCTATCTTCATATAGGGTATCCATTGTTTTACTACATTTAGAAGCTCATCATCATAGGAAAAATATACTTTTAGAGTATAGCTTTGCTCATCTTCATCGATGAGTTCAAAGTTGTTTAAAATATTTTTTCTAAAAAAATACTCTTTAGCCTTTTTATCAAGCTTTACGATAGCTTCTTTACTATCATCTAGCCAAATATTTTTATCATTTAGAATTTGGTCTAAAAATTCTTCTTTAGGGGTAAAAATTTCATCATTTTTGCGAATATTTTTAATCTTGCTAAAAGTAAAATGCTTTAATTTATCCTTTTCATCAGCTATTAAATACCAAATTCCTTGATAGTTTAAAAGCTTATAAGGTTTGACTTCACGACTTTTTTCTTTATAGTTAAAATTTAAAATATTGTGTTTTAAAATCGCAACACTGATGATTTTAAAATTTTCATAATCAACTTTTTCAAAGCCATTGTTTTTTATCATAAAAATGCTATTTACTTTAGAGTTTAGCAAATCTGTTATAAAATCCTCATCTAGCTTTGGATAAAGTTCTTGAATCCCGCTTAACATGGCAAAATTTTGTATATCTTTAACACTAAGTTTGCCGAGTGCAAAAGATTCTAAAAAATACTTTCCATTTTCTTTTTTAATAGGCATAAAAGAAAGCTTTTGGTTTAAATCTCTTTGTATGGTTCTAATATCGACATTAAATTCACTTGCTAATTCTTCTAGGCTAAACCTTCCTCCATTATTAAAACGCATTAAAATTTGCGCTAAACGCACTGCAAGTTTATCGTGGGTCATAATTATTCATAAACTCTTATTTTAATATGACAATCTCTACAAATTTTAAAAAAAGCATCACCTTCTCTATTGTGTATCCATTCATGCTCTGGTTTACCAAATCTTTCATGTCCACACAAACTACATCTTTCAATAATAACGCATTGTTCGTTTTTATCCGCTCTTTCATAATTATGAAAATAATCACTTTGCTTAAACCCACATAATTCACATACTCTATATCCATAACATCTGTTAGGATCTTCTATTACGGGTGGTTCATTGAAAAAATGTTTGGTTTTTGTAATATATTTTCCACAATCAGGACAAACTTTTGAAAAAAAGCATTCGGGTTTGCCTTCTTCATTGTTAAATTCTCCTGCATGCCAATTAGTTGCGCATTTAATTTTCAAAGCTGTATCCACAATAGCTTCTGTTGCAGAAGTTGTCTTTTCTTTTACTGCTTCTGAAGCTTCAAGCGCTTTTTCTTTTAAACTATCTAAAAATCCCATAAAAACTCCCTAGCTATTTAATAAATTGTAAAATTATTGCAACAATACTAACAATTAAAGCCAAACTCGAAATTATAATGCTAAAAGCAGTATTTTTCTTGCTAATTTTAAATTTTAAATCACTAATTTTATTTTCTTTTTCTTTTGTGTCATTTTCCATTTGCATTTTAAAATTAATAAATTCTTGATAATGAGTCTCTATTAATTTGTGTTGTTCATCATCAATCTGTCGTTTTTTGTTTAATCTCTCTTCAAGCTCTTTTATATCATCTTCCATATCTCTAATATCTTCTTTGGTTTCTTGTATTTCTTGTTTTGCCTTTTGCATTTCAGTAATGCGTTGTTTTGCTTGATGAAGAATCGTTGTTGTAATTTCTTTACTAATTTTTTTTGTATCATTTGATAAACTTAGTATAGCTTCTTCATTAATTTCGTATTTTTCATATATCATTAATGACAGTTCGTTTATCATTAAATCCGCAAAAACCATATCACAGCAAATAAGCTTAATAGTTTCTTGTATAAGCTCATTTTGTGCCCCTATAGCTTCAGCATTTGCTATATCGGCTTCAGATAATGCTTCTAATTTCTTATCTGTTTCACTTTTAGCAAATGGATTTAAAGTTTCAAAAAATGAATTTTCTATATTTTTAGCTTTATAAGCCAACTCTTTAGCCCTAACAATTTTTCTTGAAGCTTCTTGGATTTTCATATCAATTTGCTTTACTTGATCTTTAGCTAAAATTTGCAACTCTTCAGGAGTGCAATTTTTAATTTGCCCTTGGATTTCTCCAATTTCTTTTAAATTTTGTAAATTTTTCTTTGGATTGATTACTAATCTTTTATTATCCATATTTATTCTCCTCTTAAATTTTCAAGTTGTTTAATGCAGTCAGATATTGCTTCTTGTCTTTCTCCTTCTGCTTGTTTTAACTTATTTTGAACTTGATTAACTTTGTTTTTAAGTATTACTAAATTTTGACTTCCTCGCTCCATCACTTGCCCAAACAAATTATACGCATCACCCAAAACAAACCAAGTTTGTGCGATTTTATAATGCATTACCACACCATTTTGTGCTACAAGCTGAATTTGAAGACTACCTATTTTAGAATCATTTCTCCATTTATCCATATAAAAAATCGCGATAGTGCTTAATACGGCTCCACAAGCTGAAGTAATGCACAAAGAAAGTGCATCTCCTATAGTTTGAAAATTTACAAGCTCTCCTTGATCATTTTTTTCTCCGGTAAATGGAATAGGAAATTGCATCACTGGCCCTAGTATAGGAACTGATGTAAGTAATTTGTTTAATGTTTCACTCCCTAGCATAGCAGTAGCACTTATTAGCCCTGTAACCATAATTTTTGAAGCTTCATAATAAATATCTTCTTTGGGTATATCTTTTGGGGGATTTGTTATTATTTTCACTGCTTGCCATAAAGATGTAAAACCCGCTCTTATAATTTGCACGATTTTTTTTAGTGTAGTAGCAAAAATATTAATAATAAACACCACTAAATTTGAAAAAAATGTTTGCAAAGCTCCTTCAAGAGAGTTTTTTAAGATATCTTTCCATTTAAGTTTCAATTCTTCCCAAACCTTACAAAATCTATCTTTAAAACGCACTAAAATTTCTTTTAAGCTTTCATTGCCAAATTCTTTAAAAGTGACTTTAAGTTCGATGATAATAGCTTTAATAAAATCTTTCAAAACAACACCCAAGGCTGAATAAACAGCTATTTTAGCAGCATCTTGGGTACCTGTAATTAATGCTTCCTTATAAGGTTTAGAGCTTGTATAGTATGTTTTATCTACTTCCCTATTAATTTCTTTTTCGTTTTGTTCATATTGTTCTTTAAATTTTTCATCTTGAATTTCTTTTTGTTTTAGTAATTTCTCTTTTTCTTTTTGCTGACTTGGCGTTAAAGCTCCATTCTTTTCTTTTTCTGCTAAAAATTTTAATCTTTTATCTCTATCTGCTAAAAATTTTTCAGCGCTTTTATCTTTTTTAGAGCGATTTAATGAACTATCTGTCATTTTTAAATTGCTTTCTGTGTTGGCTAATTTTGCACCATCTATTTCAGCTAAAACTCTAGCAGGATCATCATGTATTGTTTTTGCGGCAACTATATGATCTAAATCAGTATCTGCATTTGCATTGATTTTCTTACCTGTCATATAATCTTCTAGTTTTCCCTGCTTTTTTAATACATTTTGTTCTTTGTTAATTCTTTTATAATTATCATCTTGATGATAATTATCTGAATCATACTTACCGCGATTAGCATATCTTTGTTTCTCTTTTTCACTAGCATAAAAACCATTTCTAACATTATGAGTAGTATTAACATTTCCTCCGTCTTTAGCATCCAAAATCACCGCCGCAAATCCAAAATGTCCCATAACCGCATCCATTGCATTGTTAGCACATTGATCAAAAAGCTTTTGTGTTTCTTCTTGTGGTATTTTAGCACTTATTATTTCAAGATCTCTCAAGGCTTGATCTAATCCTTGATCAACTTCAAGCCTTAACTCATCTTTTTTAGATAATTCTTCTAGTTCTTTTTCTAAAAGCTTATAATCTGTATTTATAAATTTTTTGATGATATCATTTTCCATTTTATTCCCTTAAAAATTTTATAAATTAAAATATTTTATTTACCAAAAATCAATATGTTTTCCATTAAGAATTTTTAAAAAGGTAGGACTTTGGAAATCCATAAAGATTTTTCCTCTGCCAACTCGTCTTTTTCCTTAAGTATTTTGCGAATTTGTATATCTAGTTTTTCTTCTTTTAAAGTAAAATACAACCTAGAAATAAGAAACATAGGCATAAAGGTTTTAGAAATCATCTCTACTCTTTTTTCTTTTATATCTTTACTGCTACAAAAGTTGATATAAGCTAATAAGCGAATTTGTATATCTTTAAGCCTTTCTTTATCTGTTTCTTCTAGTTTAAATTCTTCGAAATCACGGTAATTTAAAGCATTTTTTGCTTCAAAATCTTTTTTAAAATTTACAAATTCTTCATCATTAAAATAGCTTGAAAATTGAGTATTTAAAAATTCAAATTCTTTGTAAATTTCTTTTAAATTTTCTTGTATTTTAACTCTTTATACTATCTTGTTTATATCTTGTAACTGCAACAAAGCACTATCAAATTTTAATCTTATAGCGCAAAATCTCCAGCTGATTTTTAATGCCGTTATATCATCTTGAAGATATTTATCGCTATATTCCATAAAAGCTTCCATTGTAGTGCCTATTTGAATAAGCTTTTCTTTTTTTAGATCGCTAAATAAATGATCTTTTATATTATGAATAGCTTCTGCATCGTATTTGTGGGTTTTTCTAAATTCTAAAAATTTAGGATCGTTTAAATAGCTAGGATAAATTTGCTCTATTTCTTCGTATTGCTTGATGACTTTTCTAAGTGTGATGAGATCTTTAAAAATCAATTTATCCCAAGTATTTTTAATGCCTTTATAGATTTTTTCACCACAAGCACCTAGTGCGATTCCACCTAAAGCTAAAGCTAATTTTTTCATTTCTTTTTCCTTATGATTTTGTAAATTAAAACTAAATTAAGCACTATAAAAAGTATATAAAGTGCCACCATACCATAACTTCCACTTAAATCCAAAAGCATAAAAGCTAAAATCACTCCCCAAAACACAATCCCAAATAAAACCCAAAATACTCCACAAGTTAACAAAACCGCTGTACTAATGATAAGTCCTAAAATCCCTACAATAATCATCATTTTTACCTTGCTAAAATATTGTTATTTTTTACTATAGATAAAAATATAGTTTTTTGTCTTGTAAAAAGTATTTGGGGTTTTTAAAGCTCGGGTTTGCATTTTTTTCCTTGATTTTAATTTCAAAAAAAAGTATAAAGTATTCTTATGACAGCTTGTGTCGTTTTTTTGAAAAATTATTAAAAATTTTGCTTAAGCTGATTTTTATGATTTTTATCATCAAAATGAGTTAAATTAAATTGAAAAGGATTGTTTGTTTTATAAATATTTGTAGTATAATGGTTATTTTTAAAATTCTTTAAGGTATAAAATAATGAAAAAATCAAAACTAGGTACAAAAGAATTTAAAATTTTAGGACTTTCGTCGCTAGGTGGAACTTTAGAATTTTATGATTTTATCATCTTTGTATTTTTTGCTGAATATATCGCAAAAGTATTTTTTCCTAAAGATATGAGTGAATTTTGGACTTTGTTAAATACTTATGGAGCTTTTGCTGCAGGTTATTTAGCGCGCCCTTTAGGTGGTATAGTGATGGCGCATTTTGGTGATAAATTTGGGCGTAAAAATATGTTTATGTTAAGTATTTTGCTTATGGTGCTTCCTACTTTTACATTAGCCTTTATACCTGGTTATGAAACTCTTGGTTTTTTAGCGCCGTTTTTGCTTATACTTATAAGAATTTTTCAAGGTATTGCTATAGGCGGAGAATTACCTGGTGCTTGGGTTTTTGTAAGAGAACATTGTAAAGAAAATCAAAAGGCTTTTTCTTTGAGTTGTTTAAATTCGGCTATGGCTTTGGGAATTTTACTAGGAAGTATGGTATTTTTACTGATCAATGCTTTTTTTAGCACCGAAGAAATCGCAGCTTATGCATGGCGTATCGCTTTTTTTGTGGGTGGAATTTTTGGGATTATTTCTATTTATTTGCGTAGATTTTTACAAGAAACTCCTATTTTTAAACAAATGCAAAAAGAACGGAGTTTGAGTGCTTTTCCACTTAAGGATTTGTTTAAAGAAAAAAATATTTTCAAAAATATGCTCGCATCTATCTTTATAACTTGGGTTTTAACAGGTTGTGTTGTAGTGCTTATCTTACTGATGCCTAAATTTATGCCAAGTATTTTGGGTTTGAGTGCGATTGAAGGAAGTTATTTACAAGTTTTAGGAATTTTAGGTATAACACTAGGTGGAGTGTTTATGGGCTATCTTGTGGATAAATTAGGTTTGTTTAAAATTTGCATTTTCTTTTCTTTAGTTTTTGCATTTTTTTCTTGCTTGTATTTTTATGCTTTATATGATCTTAAAAATCTTGTCTTAACCTGTATTTTATATACAAGTGTTTGTTTTTTAGGTGGGATTAATGTCTTTGCTCCTATTTTAATGAGTGAAGTTTTTAGAGCTAAAATAAGATTTTCAGGAATTTCCTTTTCGTATAATATCGCTTATGCTATCGCAGGAGGGGTTACTCCTCAGCTTATTTTTTGGCTCAATACTCTTGCTACTAGAGGCGAAAATCCATTTTTATATGGAATGAGTATATATATGATTTTTCTAGCTTTATTGGCTATTTGTGCTGTTTTTCTTGTAAAGGATAAAATAAATTTTGATAATCGCTCTTAAAATGCTATAATTAATTTTTTTAATTATACTTTCGGAG
>NZ_AINS01000056.1 GCF_000254135.1 Campylobacter coli LMG 9860 | reverse complement strand
AGTTCGAATCTCGTTTCCCGCTCCATTATCACCCGCCCGGGTGGTGGAATTGGTAGACACAAGGGACTTAAAATCCCTCGGAATTTTTCTTCCGTGCCGGTTCAAGTCCGGCCTCGGGCACCACTTTTTCTAAAAATTATCAGGGCGACATAGCCAAGCGGTAAGGCATGGGCCTGCAAAGCCTTGATCTCCGGTTCGAATCCGGATGTCGCCTCCAAAAAAGGCAATTAATTTTTACAACTTCAATTCGGGAGATGGCTGAGTGGTCGAAAGCGGCGGTCTTGAAAACCGTTGAGGGTCACACCTCCAGGGGTTCGAATCCCTTTCTCCCGGCCACTTTGAAATTTTCATTAGTTTAACAAACTCTGTTATGATAAATTGATTTGATCTAAAAAATAAGGAAATCAATTTATGAAAAAATTCATCTTAATCTCATCTATACTTTCATCTTTTTTTATATTTGCCGAGGCAAATGAACTGCCAAGTGATAAAATCCAACCCGAAGTAAAAGTTATCAAAGAACATTTTAAAAACAAAGTAGAAAAGATAGAATTTGAAGCATGGGCAAAAGGCATGGGTTTAAATTTCTCAACTCAAAAATATCTTAACAATCAAAACTATAAAAAATATGCCAAAACTATGGCAAAACTCATCAGAAAAACAAGAGGAGTTAAAGGCAAGGTTGAAATTTGTTATGAAGGAACACCTCAAAAAAGAGTTCACAAATGCAATAAATTTTAATTCCTGACTTAAATTAATATCATATAAAATTTTTAAGTTTTTTTCACTATAAAAAAGCTACAATTTCTTAATTATATATCATTAAGGAAAAGGCATGTTTAAAATTATTTTGCTCATATCAATAATCTTTGGCTTAAATGCTTGCAAAGGAGAGGATATGAATAACAATGAAGATACTAATAAAGATATTAAAATGGTCTATACTCCTAATGGAGGAGGTATAAAACTCAATACAAAAACCAATGAATTTTTATTTAATCAACGAGAAAAACCCACTGGCAAATACACCAAAGAATACACCAAAGCCTTTTTAGAAGCTGTCAATATAGTCGATAATTCCCCTTATAAAAAATTTTATGAGCCTAAATATTTAGATCCAGAGTTTCACACAGGAGAGAAATCCACTTTGCTTGAATTTAAAGATTGGCAAAAGATCTATTTAAAAGATCCTGTTAAAGGAAGCTTAGCTCCTTGGACCAAAGCAGAAAAAGCTTATTATAATTCTTTAGATGGAGAAGGAAGGTATAATTATTTAGTAAAAAGAAGTGACTTAGTATGTACTCCCATAGATTTAAAAGATAGTGCTTTAATAAGACCTAAAAGACCTAAAGAAAAAAGATTTATAAATGCTTATAAAGAAGGTATGAAAGATTATAAAGAAGCTAAGAGACTAGATTATAAAGGATATGATCTTTTTCAAAAAGCCATTAAGAATTTAAGCTATGCTTATGAAGAGGGTAAAGATTATAAAGCAGGACTTGCTTTAGCAGAACTTGGATATTCAAAAGATTATTTTAGAGCCATTATAGGTAAATTAGACCAAGATGAAAACAATGAAGCTTTGTTGGATAAACTAATCAATGAATTTTTAAATGCTAATTATAGAAGCATAAGGATTTATGAAGAACTTATAGAAAAGTATGACTTAGGGGATGCTTATTGGGGTTTATATGTTTATTCTCGTAAAATAGAAGATACAGTATTTGATGATAGATTTTATTTTGCTCAGCTTAAAGATAGCAGTGAAGAGCTTTATAAAAATGCTTTTGAACATGGAGCTTATGGAGCTTTTGGTGCTAAGGCAAATACTATATATTCTGATTTAATTGCAGGAGAATATCAACTTTGCTTAGGTATATTGGGCAATAAAAAGGCTTTTTATGAAGCAGCTGTATATCTTAGTGATTCTGGTTTAAAATCAAGAGCCTTTCAAGCTCTTTGGCTTGGAGTGCAATTAGGAGATGAAAAATGTTTAGAAGGATTGTATCGTCCTTTATATGGAATACATGAAAACCCTTTAAAAAGACAACTCATGAAAGACTTTGCTAAAAATCCTCCTTATGACAAATACGGAATGCTTCCTTTTTTAGATGAGTTAATCTCTACAGAATGGATTATAGATCCAAATGAATATGATTTCATTTACGATATTAATAATAGAGTAGTGACGGCAATGCTAAATGGAATCGATAAGGGTAAATATAAAGATCCAAGAGATGTGGATTCTAC
>NZ_AINS01000057.1 GCF_000254135.1 Campylobacter coli LMG 9860 | reverse complement strand
AAAACCGCACGAAAAAATTCCATAGTACCAAGCTAAGCCTTAAAGCTTAGCTTGAAATTTCATCATCAGTCTTTTAAGTAGTATTCTATAGTAGAAACCACTCTTATGGTTTTGATATAAGGGGTGTTTTTATCTCTGTTGCTGATGCTAAATTGTCCTTGAGAAGCCTTTTTTATCTTGCCTAGATGGCTGTTTGAATCTTGTGCGAATTTTATCGCTGCATTTCTAGCATTGAGCGTTGCTTCTTCTATCATTTGTGGTTTTATCTCATTTAGCTTCGTGTAAAGGTATTCTATATCATAATCATCGATTTTTGTTACTATACCAAATTTTGCAAGACTTGAAATGTTTTCTAGTATGCTTTTTCCAAGCTTTACATTTTGAGTATAGATGAGTAAATTCGCAGTGCCTATGTATCGGTATGCAGCTTGAGTGTCGTTGCTATAAGGATCACTTAAACGATCTATGATGTTTGGCGAGTTGTAGCTGATCTCATCTTCTTTTACGCCTTGTTCTTTTAAAAATTTGATGATATTTTCTTTATCTTGTTCTAGTTCTTCGTATAAATTTGTAAGATTGTTGTTTGATCTTGTGAATTTTATAGGAAGTATCAAAGTATCCGCTTCGACTTCTTTTTGACTTAAACCCTTTACACTTACACTTCTTTCAAGTGTTTTAAAATCACTTAAAGCCTTGTTAAATCCAAAAGCTAGAATCAAACTTGCCAAAACTATGGCTAAAGCCATAAAGATATTATTTGTTTTCATTTTTTTCCTTTATTTTGATTAGAAAATATATCATATTTGCAACCAATACGCAAGCACACATTACAAAAGCAAGGATTATCGGTGTATTTGCGTTAATAGCTCCAACCACAAAAGAAATAAGCCCTGCAAAACCAAATTGCACCGTTCCAAGCACCGCAGAAGCAGTTCCGCTATGTTCTTTAAACCTTGCCATAGCCAAAGTCGTGGTATTGGGTGCGATGAAACCAAGCATAGCGATACTTGTAAAAATACTAAGTTCAAAAAGCAAGAAATTTGGGTGAAAAAAAGCATTTACAAGTAAAATCACAGTCGATATAAACATTATCATCAAAGCTTTTGCCAAAATTTTTTCGCTTTCGTATTTTAAAACCAATCTCACATTGATATTTGCACAGATGACAAAACCTAAAGCATTTACCCCAAAAAGCAAGGCAAATTTTTGCTCACTTAAGCTAAAAAACTGCGTAAAAACAAAGCTTGATCCTGTGATATAAGCAAACATCGCCGCCAAAGCAAAAGAAGCACATAGTATATAAACCAAAAAGCGTTTATCGCTTAAAACAAATTTGTAGCTTTTCATCGCTTCATGATGGGAAAATTTTTTGTTTTTAAGATGAGGTGCGGACTCTTTTAAACCAAAAAGTATCATCAAAAAAAGCAAAATTCCCAAAGCAAACAAAGTCGCAAAAATACTATGCCATGAAAAATACTCTAGTAAAATTCCCCCAAAAGTTGGCGAAAGCATAGGAGCAAGAGAACTAAAAACCATCATCAAAGCAAAAATCCCTGCAGCTTCTTTGATCTCAAACAAGTCATTGACAATAGCCCTTGCGATAACCACACCTGCACAACCCCCAAGTGCTTCAAAAAATCTCAAAGCGATAAAAGCATAAATATCATCGATAATCACACAAAACAAACTCGAAACGATGAAGAAAAATATCCCTACCAAAGCTGGAATTTTACGCCCAAAAATATCACTTAAAGGCCCATATATAAGCTGTCCTAAAGCAAAAGCGATAAAAAAACTTGCGATACTAAGTTGGGTTAAAAAAGAATTAGTTTGAAAACTTTGCTCCACATGAGAAAGTGCAGGCAAATACATATCTGTAGAAAGTGGCGCTATGCTTGACATCAAAGCAAGGATAATGATAAGTTTAAATTTAGCAAAGCCGTGAATTTTGGTGTGTTTTTGCATTTGTAATCCTAATTATTCTAAAAGAATGATTTTAACAAGTCAATCTTAGAATAATCTTTGTTTTTCTATGTTAAATTTAGGGAAAAATTCTAAGGAAATTTTATGCAAAATTTAAACCAAAATGAACAAATCAAATGCCCAAGTTGTGGAAGTTTTATCGATATTAGCACTGCTTTATATGCTCAAATTTTAGATAAAGCTAAGCAAGAAATGCTAAAACAAAAAAAAGAATTTGATGATGAGGTAAATGCTAAAAGAGCTGAATATACCAAAGCTTTAAATGATTTAAAAACTCAAAAGATAGAACAAGAAAAACTCATAAACGAGCAAGTAAGCCAAAAGCTTCTTTTAGAAAAGCAAAAATTTGAACAAGAACTTCTCACACAAAAGCAAAATTTCCAAAAAGAATTCAGCGAGAAATTTAACAAAGAGCATGAAAATGAAATGAAAATCATGCAAGAAGAACTCGAGAAAAAAAGCAAAGAGCTTAGCGAGTTTTTAAGCATAAAGGCTGAAAATGAAAGACTAAAAAGAGAGCAAAAAGAAAATGAAGAAAGATTGAAATTTCAAGCCAAAGAAGAGGCTTTTAAAGAATTTAAAGAACAAGAAAGCAAAAATTTGGAATTTGAAAGAGAAAAAATGCGTCTTGAATTTCAAAAAAGTACTCAAGAGCAAGATCTTAAATACAAAGAACTAGAAACGAATTTTAAAAGTGTAGCTCAAAAGCTAGAAGACGCACAACGCAGGATAGAACAAGGCTCACAGCAACTCCAAGGCGAAGCAGCCGAACTACTCATAGAAGAATACATACAAAGTGAGTATTTAAGCGATGAAGTAAAAGAAGTGCCAAAGGGAGTAAATGGGGCGGATTGTTTGCATATCGTAAAAGACAGCTTTGGCAATATTTGCGGTAGTATTTTGTATGAGAGCAAACGCACTAAAGAGTTTAATAAAGAATGGATCGACAAGCTTAAGCTTGACAGCATAGCCGCTAAAAGTGATATAGCGGTTTTAATCACCAAAACCATGCCTAAAGACAAGCAAAAAACACATTTTAAAGAGGGGATTTTAATCTGCACTTTTGCTGAATTTAAAGGCGTTTTGGCGGTGCTTAGAGAAAACATAGTCAATGCTTACAAGCTCAAAAATGCTTTACAAAACAAAGATGAGAAAAATCATATCTTATACGAATACCTCAATTCTAAGGAATTTAACACTCAAATCACCTTCATACTCAAAACTTATCAAAATATGAAAGAAGAGCTAGAAGCAGAAAAAAGAGCCTTGCAAAATATATGGAAAAAAAGAGAAAGAGCTATAGAAAATTTAAGCTTTAATTCTACTGCCATAGTGAGTTCTTTAAATGCTATATTTAGCGACTTGCAAGGCGGGAATTTGATAGGCGAAGAAGGGCTTAAAAGCTTGGAAAATTTGGCTAAAGATGAGGATTAAATTTTGATGATTTTTTCTTCTATTAGCTTGAGATTGTTTTCTAAATTTTTGAAATTTTTCTCTAGACTTTCTTTTAAGTCTATGAAAAAAGGATTTGTTAGAGTGGCGATAAGATAATGATTTTCTTTAGAAAAAACATGATTTAAAGTGAAATTTTTATCTTGAAGTTTGATATAAATTTGCTCTTCATTTTCAAAGCTAGGATTTTTGTTTGCACTTAAAATTTCGAGCAAAATTCCGCAAAAAAAGCGTTTATTTTCGTCCAAAAACTGAATATCATAAATTTTAAAATCCTTAAATTCAAAGCAGTTTTGACTTTTAAATTCTTTCAAATCCTTTGTAAGTCCTAATTTTAAAAAGTCTTTTTGGCTTAAACTTTGCTTTTTAAATTTCGCTCCAAAACGACGCAAAAATAAATTTAAAGCATTAATTTGTAATTCTTTTTGTGCGAGTTTTAGTTTTTTGGCTATAAAACGAAAGAAAAAAACACCCACAAAAACAGCTAAAATTACTGCGATTAAGGCATCTCTTATAAAAACAAAGGCTAAAAAACCTACAAGTAAGGCTTCGATAATGCTTAGGAATTTTAAGATTCCTAAGCGTTTAAGTATATAAAGTCTATTATTTTCTAAGCTTTTTAAATCCATTAAGATTTTGCTTTTTCCATTCTTTTTCTTTGAGTTGGATCAAGATAGCGTTTGCGAACACGCACATTTTGAGGTGTAACTTCTACAAGTTCATCTTCTTCTATCCACTCTAAAGCTCTTTCAAGGCTTAATTTTCTAGGTGGCACAAGCTTGATTGCATCATCG
Source organism: Campylobacter coli LMG 9860 (assembly GCF_000254135.1). Classification (GTDB taxonomy): domain Bacteria; phylum Campylobacterota; class Campylobacteria; order Campylobacterales; family Campylobacteraceae; genus Campylobacter_D; species Campylobacter_D coli. Next base: position 13,260 of record NZ_AINS01000057.1, on the reverse strand, counting down.
CTTCCACTCGCTCTTACATTGGTAAGATTCTTTCCTTTGATAGGATTAACATCTAAATCATTTGGACGAGAGTGCTCACCTATAATCATACCAGTATAAACTTTAGTTTGAGGCTCTATGAAAAGCACTCCACGCTCTTGAAGGTTAAACAAAGAATACCCCAAAGCCACGCCATTTTCCATAGAAATTAAAGCTCCATTGTTACGCTTTTCAACCGCGCCGCTAAAAGGACGGAATTCTAAAAAGCTATGATTCATCACGCCTTCGCCTTTAGTATCGGTTAAAAACTGGCTTCTAAAACCTATAAGTCCGCGTGCTGGAATTTCAAACTCAAGTCTTGTTTGTCCATCGCCTGTAGGTGCCATGGTTTTCATTTCAGCTTTTCTTTTGCCAAGTTTTTCTATCACTGCACCGCTAAATTCCTCAGGTACATCGATAACTAAATGTTCAAAAGGTTCTGTTTTAACCCCATCTTCAACCTTTACGATAACTTCAGGTCTTCCCATGCAAAACTCAAAACCTTCACGACGCATATTTTCAGCTAAAATAGTGATTTGAAGTTCGCCCCTACCGCTTACTTTAAATTTGCCTTCGCCTGTGCTTTCGTATTTCATAGCGATATTAGTTTTCATTTCAGCTTCTAAGCGTTCAGCGATTTTATTTGAAGTTACATGTTTTCCTTCAGTTCCTGCCAATGGGCCATCATTTACAGAAAATACTATACTTAAAGTTGGCTCTTCAATGTGTAAAGGATCAAGTGGCATAGGATTGTTTGGATCTACAACGCTATCACCCACATCTAAAGCTTCAAAACCTGCTATAGCTACGATATCTCCACTTCCTGCTTCTTCAATATCCATTTTTTCTAAGCCCATAAAGCCAATGAGTTTTGAAATTCTACCATTTACTTTGGTGCCATCAGCTTTTGCAAGCATTACGCTTTGGTTTTTCTTCACAACCCCATTGAAAATTCTAGCAATGCCTATTTTACCTACGAAGTTATCATATCCTAAAGTAAAGACTTGAAGTTGTAAAGGATTGTCATTTGTGCCACTTGGAGCTGGAACGCGTTCAAGTATGGTTTTAAAAAGTGGTTCCATATTATCACTTTCATCGTTTAGATCAAGCTTAGCATAACCATTTTTTGCTGCAGCATAAACTATGGCAAAGTCAAGTTGCTCATCGTTTGCATCTAGGGCTACAAAAAGATCAAAAATTTCATTGATTACTCTTTCAGGATCAGCAGCTGGTTTGTCGATTTTGTTGATTACAACTATAGGTTTAAGCCCTAAAGATAAAGCTTTTTTAACCACGAATTTAGTTTGTGGCATAACGCCTTCTTGAGCATCTACTAAAAGCAAAACCCCATCAATCATTTTTAAAACACGTTCTACTTCTCCGCCAAAATCAGCATGCCCTGGAGTATCTATGATGTTGATTTTTGTACCTTTGTAATTGATCGCTGTATTTTTTGAAAGTATGGTGATACCGCGTTCTTTTTCTATATCGTTACTATCCATAACGCGTTCTGAAATTTGTTCTCTTTCGCTAAAGGTGCCTGATTGTTTTAACAATTCATCTACCATAGTGGTTTTACCATGGTCAACGTGAGCTATAACTGCTATATTTCTAATGTTTTCCAAATTTTCTTCTCCAAAGCTAAATTTTTAAAAGCTTAGATTATACAAAAATTTAACTTAAACTACAAAGTATCAAAACTTGGAACACTTCTTGCTTTAAAAACTTATGAAATTAAAATTTTAAAAAGGAAGTTAAAATGTCAAAACCATTAAATGAAGAGATTTTTGTTGAATTTAAAAGCGATCTAGCTGAAAGAAAAAATGAAGTTTTGCTTCAAGTTTTAGAGCTTTTAGAAACTTTTAGATCAGATGAAAACGAAAAAATGGCAAGAATTTCAAGTGAGCTTACAGAAATTTTAGAAAATGAAGAAAATTTAGAGAAAATTTTAAATGCTAAAAATTTAGAAGAGCTTTTAAATATCTTAACTGCTTTAAATGAAGATAAGATGATTAAAGTATATGAAGATTCTTATTTGAAAGAAAAATTTCCTAATGTAATGGTAGATAAATTTTTAAAATAATTTTTTGAAGGAAAAGTGATGTCAAATTTAGCTCCGCAAAATGATGTTTTAAATCTTACGCCGAATAAAACTTCTACTACTAGCAGTTCTTTTAGTAAAATGAGTAAAAATAAAGAACATGAAAGTAGCGATAGTAAAAATTCAACCCAAGATGATACAGAAAGTTTTTTAAATTCTTTGCTTAAATCTATTGATGAAACCAATGAATTTTTACCTGATCATATGAAGATTGGTCAAAAAGAAGTTGTTAATGAAGTGATGAGCAGACTTCAAAAAGGAGCTTTTGATGAGAGTGATAAGATAAGTATTTTCGAATCTGCTTCTTTTATGCAAATTCTTTCTTTATTGGATAAGCTAAAAACAGATACAGCAGATGTTAAACTGGCAAATCTTTCTACTCAACTTTCAAGTCTTATCAAAACAGAAGCTAATTTTAATGCTTTAAAAGGCGCATCAAATCTTAGCGAGCTTTTGGACATAGCTAAAGATTTGGGCTTAAATGTAAAAAATATTAAAGTAGATCGTCTTCTTGATCTTAAAGCAACTTTTCCAAATTTAGATAAGGCTGATTTTTTTAAAGGTGCTGTGGATAATGTTTTTAAAGAAATCATCAATAATAAAATTTCTAATGTGAGTAAAAATTTAAATCACAATTTACAAAATACAACTCATACTACAAGCACTCATTCTACGCAAAAAACAAATTCTAAAGATAGCGGTTCTTTGCTTTCTCAAACTTTAAAAAATTTAGATTCCATACTTTCATCCAAAGAAAGCAAACACGAAAAAAACGATAAAGTTAAATCAAAAATAGAAGAAGATGTCACAGATGCTAAAAATACTTTAAAAAATATCAAAAATGATGAGTTTGCAAAAAATTTAACAGAAGAGTTAAATATAAAAGATAAAAAAAACCAAGATAATTTAAATAAAGATAACAATCTTAAAGATTTGATTAAAGATAGTACAAAACAAGATAAAAATTCAAACAAAGAGCTAAAAGACAATGCAAGTACTCAGGAGCTTACAAATCTTAAAGATTTAAATAAAGAAAACAAAGACTTAAACAAAGATTTTAATAAAGAGTTAAATAAAAATCAAGGGGATATGCAAGGACAAAATAAAAATTTAAAGAATAATAATCAAAATTTAAATCTTGATAAAAATTTAAATAAAGAAATTGTCAAAGATACTCAGAATTTAGTTTCAAATTTAACACATTTAACACAAAAAGATTTTAATCTAAATAAAGAACTTAAAAACAACAACAAAGAAAATAAAGATATAAAACAGAATTTCTTTGATCAAAAATTAAATTTTGAAAATTTAAATAAAACTCAAGTAGTTCAAAACAAGGAGAATAATGCAAATTTTAATAACAATACTAATAAAGAAACTTTTACTCAAGAGCAAACAAAAACGCACAGTGAAAATGTAGATAAAAATAGCTTAGATGAGTTAAATTCTTTAGTCAAAGATTTAAATAAAGCAACACAAAACAATGCTCGCAATATCACTCCTAAAGAAACTTTGCAGTATTTTTCACAAGATTTAAAAGAGGCTGTGGATCAATACAAAGCGCCTATTACTAAACTTAGTATCACGCTCAATCCTAATAATCTTGGAGAAGTGGAGGTAACTTTGGTACAAAGAGGTAATAACCTTCATATCAATTTTAATTCCAATACCAATGCAATGAATTTGTTTATCCAAAATCAAGCCGAGTTTAAAAATTCTCTTGTAAATATGGGATTTACTGGGCTTGAAATGAATTTTAGTGATCAAGGTAAAAGAGAGCAAAATCAAAATCAAGGAAAAAATCGTAGTGGATATGGTTTTAAAGATGCTTTAGATGGAAAAAATGAAAGTGAAAAAGTCAATCTAGAGCTTGTTTTAGCGAAGTATTTTTAAGTTGGAACACTTATTGCTTAAATAATAAAAAACTAAATAAAAAGGAGTTTATAATGATATCATCATCGGATTGGAAATTAAATACCGCTGCTACAACTTCAGGTGCTACTTCTTCAGGAAGTACTAGTGGAACAACTAGAACAGATTCAAGCAGTAGCTCAGGAATAGTGAGCAATCCAAACGCTACCTTAGATAAGGATGCGTTTTTAAAACTTCTTTTGATAGAGCTTCAACATCAAGATCCAACCGATCCTATGGATAGCGATAAAATGCTTACGCAAACTTCTCAATTGTCAGCACTTGAAATGCAACAAAATACAAATACTACCATGCAAAAAATGGTTGAAACTATGCAAAAGCTTTCTGATTCTTTTAGTACAAGTATGAGTACTTCAGCTTTAGGGGCTATTGGTAAAATGGCAACTGTTTCAGATAATAAAATCAAACTTACAGGTGCAAATGAGCTTATTGCACTAAAAATGTATTTGCCTGAAGATTCTGATGAAAACGGTGTTACGCTAGAAATTTATGATAGCAATAATAAACTTGTTTTCAGTGAAAAAAGCGATGCTAAATCTATTTCTCAAGGTTTATTTACTATGGAGTGGCCAGGAAGAAATAACGATGGGGTTTATGCAGGTGATGGTAAGTACACTGTTAAAATGGTTTATAATAATAAAAATGGCGAAAAAATCACTGCAAATTATGGTACTTACCCTATAGAAGGAATTGTTTTTAAAGAGGGTATTGCTTATGCAAAAATGGCTGGAAAAGAAGTTCCTTTTGATGCTATATCAGAAATCACTGATTATAAATTAAGCTCTTCTTCTAGCACGGGAAGCGGTAGTTCAGGAAGTGGTTCAAGCGGAGATTCTTCAGGATCTACAGAAGATGGCAACAAAGAGGAAAAGGCATAAGCCATGATGAATTCATTTTATAATGGGATTTCTGGAGTAAAAAGCAATAGCTTTGGTATTGATATCACTGCTAATAACATAGCAAATGTCAATACCACAGGCTTTAAATACTCTGATGCTCAATTTAAAGATATTTTTTATACCACCATAACAACCCAATCAACCAACCCTGCCCAAGGAGGCTATGGAAGTGGTGCGGCTTCTTCTCAAGTCGTTTTTGAACAAGGTTCACCTGTAGCAAGTGAGGGTGAATTTGATGTGGCACTTCAAGGAAAAGGATTTTTTGGTGTTTTGGGTGCTGATGGCAATGCTTACTATACTAGAAATGGATCATTTAGAAGAGATGCTGCTGGAAATTTGGTAGATTCTTATGGAAATTTTGTTTTAGGAACTATGAATCCTGCTTTTGCTGGAGTGAGTTATAGTGATAGAGTCGCGGGGCTTATGGGGGATTATCTTAACACAGGAACTCCTGTAAATAGTGGCTTTACCGTAAATTCAAATGACGCTTTTAACATAGGGACAACGGCTTCACAAGGAGTGATTAAAGTTCCTGTGAATATGTATTTGCCTCCGCAAGTAACTCAAAATGTAAAATGGAGTGGAAGTTTAAATACGAATGCAACAACAGAAGTGGTTAAAGTCGATCTTGATCCTGCGAAATTTAATGTCCAAAAGACTGAAGATGGCAAATATGTAGTGAGCGGTAGTGTTAGCAAAGAAGATGTGTTTAGTGCTAAAGCGGGTGATAGGATCATTTTAAATTTCACTGATGATAATGGCGTAAAAACAAGCTTTGAAGCAACTTTAGATGAAAATCTAAATTTTAAAAGCAACGAGCTTGATTTAAAAGGATTGGATGAAAATAGCATCAAGCTTGATACAGCTCAAATTTCAACAGAGCAACAAAAAGCTAATAAAGATATTTTAGAATCCCCTATTTATAATGCAGATGGAAGTAAAAGCACTTTAAGGGTTACACTTGAAAGAGTTTTACCGCAAGAAGGCGATAATATACAATATAAAGCTATTGCACAAATTTATGATTCTAATGGCAATGCCGTAGGCAATCCGACTGAAGGAAATATGGTTTTTGATAAAAATGGTGCTTTGCTTCAAAACAATATTACAAGCATTGCAAATCCAAATGGTGGAACAATTAATATTGATTTAGGTTCTCCTTATGATGCTAACAAGCCTGGTTCGGGTTATAGTGGGATTTATATTAAACAAGGCGTCGAAAAAAATGTAGTTACACAACAAGATGGTGTAGCTGAAGGGTTTTTTGAACAATATAATATATCCGATGATGGAAGTATTGTTGCGCAATTTAGCAATGGTAAAAATGCCATAGTTGGAAAGCTTGCTTTATATAATTTTATCAATGAGCAAGGATTAGTTGCTATGGGAGATAATATTTTTGCAGCAACGGCAAATAGCGGAGATGCTAGCTTTATCATGAAAGATGGACAAGTGATCAATACAGCTAAATTTAAAGGCGGATTCTTAGAACAATCAAATGTTGATTTAAGCGCAGAGCTTTCAAACCTTATCGTAACTCAAAAAGCCTTTGATGCAAGCTCAAAAAGTATCACTACAAGTGATCAGATGATACAAAAAGCCATTAATATGAAAAGATAATTCTTAGGAATTATCTTTTTCTAGTTTTTCAAAAATAATTTTAATTTCTTCTATGTCGCTTTCGCTATAATTATGGCTTGATTTAATATAACTTACTTGCTGTCCTTTTTCAAGATATAAAACCTTTTCATAGTCTTTTAAATTTATATGATGTTTTAGTTCAAGGTTGGTGTTTGTGTTAGGATAAAATTTTAAAAAATTATCCTCTCCGATATTTTCGGCTTTTATGTATATTTTTACATTGTAAACCATTTCATTTAAGAAATTTAATTTCGCATCAATTTGATATTTTAATTTTATAAATTTTTTATACGAAATGCTAAGATGATTGTATTTTTTTATGATATCGTGATAAAGATTTGAAAATTTCATTTCTATGGCGCTAGGATTTTTAGTCTTTTGAAGTTTGATGATTTTGATTTGATTTTTGATTAGATAATCATAGTAATTTTGCATTTCGCTTATGGTGTCATCAAGCTTACTTTTTATTTTAAGGCTTAGATTTTTAAGATTTTCGCATTCTGTATCTGAGTTGTTTGCAATAGAAACTAGTGGTGAAACTACGATATTGTTTTTAAATTTTATATTGTTTGTTATGATTAGATTTTTTCTTGGATATAAAGTATTATCCGTTAGTAAATTGCAAATATAAATATTTTCTGCTTCTATTTTTCCACCCATGCAGTTTTCAACAAATACATTTTTAGCTATAATTGTCCCATTTTCTAAATTTTTTATATATACAGTGTCAGCTTGCAAAGTTCCTTTGTGTGTTGTAATAAAAATATCTTGTGCAAAAATTTCGCTTTTTGCATGAGTTAAGCCTTTTATGCTGATATTTTTTCCATAAAGTTTTGTTGCTCCAACATTCCCATTTACTTTTATATTTGAAGCTTGAACATTTACAATACCTGATTTAATAGCATCATCACTTATATCAAAATTAGTGATTTCTAAGTTTATATTTTCATCGGTATTTGTTTTGATTGAACCGCTTGTTTTAAGCCCTATTTGTGATAATTTTAAATTATTTGCGATACAATATCCTGTATGATCTTTGTTTAAAAATCCATAATTGGCGCTAAAATATTTAATTCTATCTTCTAATTCTTCTGTGTAAATGCTTTCATCTTTTATGATAAAAGGATTACCAAGAAAGGCTATTGGATTTAAATGAAGGATTTCTCCTCTTAAATTTCGTCCTTCTTTTCCAAGAATTCTATAAATGTATTCAAAAAGTAGCTCATTTTTTTCAATAGGTTTACAGTAGTTTCCTTCATCATAGTTAATATTTTCGTCAAAACATTCTTCGTTAACATCTCTATGATAAATAATTTCATCACTTTTATGTTCAATCTTATCTACACCTTTGGCAATTTCAAGCTCTATTTCTTTAATAGATGGACTTTTTTGTATTGATAAGATAAAATCATCAATCTTGTCAAATAAATTTTTATCAAGTCTTAAGATTAAAAATTTTTGTTTGATCATTATTTTGTAGATATTTTGCAAAATATCAAATTTTAAATTAGGGTAATATTTAAAATTTTCTGTAAGGTTGATACTGGCTTTTAGATGGGTTAGGTTGGAGTTGGATCTAAGTTTGACTGTAAAAGGAAAACTTTGGGTTTTTGGGTAAATTTCTATAAGAAATTTTTGCACTATGGTATTGTAGTTTTTTACAAAAAAATCATCTGCATAAAATAAGTCAAAATCCTTTCTTTCATAAGTTTTTGTTTTTGCTGGTTTTACACTAGAACACAGAAGTTTAAAATCTATAACTCTAAAATCAAGAATTTGTTCTGTGTTTGCTTGTTCATGATTTAAACTTTCAAAAGGATTGAAAGTTTCTAAGGTTTTTACTTGAAAATTCATCTATCCCCCCCCCATATCATTTTTTTGAGTCGTGAAATGGTGATTTTGTAGTGCATCTTCAAAAATAGCATTGAATTTTTCGAAATTTTGATTCAAATCAAAATAATCCAAATGAACTAAAATTTGCCCACATTTTTCGCACTTTAAGGTATTTTCTTTGCTAACAAGCTCTTGATGTATAGTCTGTGGAACTGCATGGATACGCAAAGAACAATTGCAAATATAATCATAGGTTTTTTCAGTCTTTAAATCTTGCCTAATTGATTTTAATTTTATGTATTGCTCTAGATTATAATGAATCTCTTGAAGATGTAGAGCTTTTTTTGTGAAGTTAGCTATCCATAAATCTTCATTAGCAAAATGATCTAAAATCCAATCTTTGGTCAATGTTGAAAGTTCAAATGACATTTTAACAATATCATTTGAGTGTTCTAAAAGCTCTTTAGTCTTTTTTAATAATATTTGATGAGATTTTCTATGTTCTTCAATCAAAGGAAAATCAATGCTTTCCATAAATTTTTCTTCATCTTTGAAATGAATTTTTACATATTGGAATAACTTTGTAAGAATTTGTTTTAAATCATTTTTGTGTTGCACATCATTATCTTGAATTTTTAAAGCTAAATCGTTTGCAATTTCAGCAATTTCAAAAATTAGTTCGTGTTGTTTATCTAATTGTATGTTTTTAATGCTAAAATCTTTACTCCATTTGATTTCCATGATTTTTCCTTAAAAATTTATATAATATATCTATATAATCGTATTTCCTTGAAAAAAACAATAATTTTGCAAATTAAATTTAAAAATTTATATAAAATATAACCAATTTGTTACATATTTACACATTTTTATATTTAGTTTTTATAGCTCAACACTTTTTAAGTATATTATGATATAATTTCTTTGCCTTTTCTTAGACCTGTGCAATGCTATTTTTAAGCACCGCTTCAGGGTGGGAACACAGCAGAGCACTTGATTGTAGTGTGTGCCGCAGCCATCTGGGAAAGGGTTTATTTCATTTAAACTTACTTTTTATATCTCTTAAATATTTTTATTTTCATATAGAATTTCAAGACTTTGGTAAAAATTTTTTAATACTTAATTAAGAATTGTTAAATTAAAATTTAACAAATTTAATACAATAAAGGAGCTTAAATGGAGAAAAAGAAAATCCCCATGCTTATACTGTGTGTCCTTATTGCGCTTGCATTTTGGATAATCCCTACTCCTATAGGTTTAGAGGAGAATTCTTGGCATTTTCTTGGACTTTTTATTGCGGTGATTATGGCGGTTATCTTACAGGTAATGCCTTTAGGAGCTGTGTGTATGATAGCTATTGCTATTGTGGCACTAAGTGGAATCACGACCACTCAAAGTTCTGTTCGTGCTACACATATCAAAACTCTTGAAGCCATTGTTTTAAAAGATAATTCTAATATCTATAAAGTTACCATGGAACAAAAATCACAAGCTAGTATTTTGGAAAATCTCATCAAAGCAAATGTGGCTAAAAATTTAGAACCTAAAGTAAATGAGATTTTAAAATCTAATTCAAACATAGAATATCAAATAGATAGTCTAAATAAACTTTATGCAAAAGCGACTTCAAAAGTTGCTGCGCAAAAGCTTATTGATGAGAGCAAGATCGCGGCATTAAACTCTTTAGCTCTTGAATTTATGTCCCAAAAAGATATAGATGAAAAAGTTAATACTGCAATATCAAGTTTAAAATCCAAAACAGGTATTAAGGATGCTTTAAGCGGATTTTCTAATTCTTTAATTTGGCTTATAGTAGTTTCTATCATTGTAGCTCGTGGAGTTATAAAAACAGGACTTGGAGAGCGTTTGGCGTATTATTTTATCAGTATCTTTGGTAAGAAAACTTTAGGTATTGCGTATTCTATCGCATTTTGCGAAACCATCTTAGCTCCTGTAACCCCTTCAAATACAGCAAGAGCGGGTGCGATAATCAATCCTATAGTTCAAGCTATCTCAAGAAGTTTTAAATCTACTCCTGAAGATGGAACACAAAATAAAATAGGCACCTATCTTTCTTTGGTGAATTTTCAAGCCAATCCTATTTCTTCGGCAATGTTTATCACAGCCACTGCTCCAAATCCATTGGTTGTTGATTTGGTCGCTCAAGCTACAAATTTAGAAGTGCATTTAACCTGGGGGCAATGGGCTTTAGGTATGTTTTTACCTGGTATAGCGGCTATGCTTTTAATGCCTTTGGCGATTTATTTTCTTTCTCCACCAGAGATTAAATCAACCCCAAATGCTAAGATTTTTGCAAAGGGTAAGTTAGAAGAACTGGGTGATATGAAGGGTAGTGAAAAGATTATGCTAGGTGTTTTTGTATTGCTTTTGCTTTTATGGGCAGGGGCTTTGGGCTTTCTTTTTGGAATTTCTCTTGATGCTACAAGTGTTGCCTTGCTTGGTCTTTCTTTGGTTTTAGTAAGTGGAGTTTTGACTTTTGGTGAGGTGTTGGCAGAAAAAGCTGCTTGGAATACTTTGGTATGGTTTTCAGCCCTTGTGATGATGGCAACTTTACTTGGAAAGCTCGGTGTAACGCAGTTTTTAGCTGAAGCTTTGGGTGAATTTGCCTCTGCTATGGGACTTGGTGAAATTTCTATTATGATTTTCTTAAGCCTTGCCTTTTTATATACGCATTATTTCTTTGCTTCAACCACAGCGCATATTTCAGCTATGTTTTTTGTATTTTATAGTGCAGGACTTGCTTTAGGGGCTCCACCACTTCTTTATGCTTTTATTATGATAGCATCAGGAAATGTTATGATGGCCTTAACGCATTATGCAACAGGAACAGCTCCAGTTATTTTTGGAACAGGTTATGTAAGTCTTAAAAAATGGTGGTCTGTAGGATTTGTTATTTCAGTGATAGATATAACCGTAATGATACTTGTTGGCCTTGTATGGTGGAAATTTTTGGGATTTTATTAAAATCTTATCAAAGCTTTTAAAGCTTTGATAAGTCTTATTCTATAAACCCGCTTGCAATGACTTTATCACCATCGTAAAATACTGCCATTTGCCCACTTGCTAAACCATAAACACTCTCTTTTAAAGAAATGCTTGCGCTTTTATCATCACTTATAATGACTTTACACGGGGTGGATTTTGATCTATAGCGGATTTTTACTTCGCAATCAAGCTCTTTTGCATCGATGAAAAGATTGATATTTTTGAGTTTAAATTCATTGATTTTTAATTCTTCTTTGGTGCCAACGATGATTTGATTTTGTTTAGGATTGATCTTTAAAACAAAATGCGGTTTGTGAGCCCCGCGTACTTCAAAACCGCGTCTTTTGCCTATGGTATAGTGCATATAGCCTTCGTGTTTTCCTACAACCTTACCGCTACTATCTAGCACTTCTCCTGGAATTTTAGTATCCATAAATTGATCTAAAACTTGCACATAAGTATCTTCAACAAAGCAAATTTCAGAACTTTCTTTTTGGGTTGCAAATGATTTTAAAACTTCTATGGTAGAAGCAAATTTTTTCACATCTTCTTTTTTCATTTCGCCCAATGGAAAGATGAGGTATTTTAAAGCTTCTTTGTCGGCACTGGCTAAAAAATAGCTTTGATCCTTGCTTTCATCAACAGCTGTACGAATGAGATTGTTTTCAAGTCTTGCATAATGCCCTGTAGCAAGCTTTTCACAGCCTAAACTTTTAGCAAATTCTAAAAGTTTTCCAAGTTTGATAAAACGGTTACATAAAGCGCAAGGATTTGGTGTTTTGCCCTCTTTATAAGTATCCACAAAAGGCATGTAAACTTTGTTTTTAAAATCTTCTTGTAAGTCTAAAATATGATAAGGAATTTGCAAAAAGTTTGCAACTTTTTCTACTTTTTTGATATTTTCTTCGTGATAATTTGGTTTGCCATGAAGTTTCATATAACAACCTATAACTTCATGACCTAAATTTTTAAGTTTATAAGCAGTGACTGTGCTATCGACCCCACCGCTCATAGCGACTAAAATTTTCATTAGAGTTCCTTTAAAGTATTGATTATATAATCTAAATCGTCAGTGATTTCATACTTTAACTCGTCTCCTTTGGAAATGACTTCAAGTTTTAGCAAAGAATTTCTGACGAACTCATCAAAGCCTTGCCAAAATTCACTCCCAAGCAAGATAATAGGAACATTGCTTTTAAATCCAAGTTGTTTTAGTGTAAGCACTTCACACAATTCATCAAGTGTTCCAAAGCCGCCTGGGAAAATCACAAAAGCTAGACTCTTTTCAATAAGAGCCATTTTGCGTATGGCTAAGCTCTCAAAAGTAATATTATATTCTACAAAATCATTAAGTTTTTGCTCGTGAGGTAAAAATATATTAAACCCTACAGAACTCATTGAATTTGTATTATTTTTTTGTGAAAAAGCACCTTCGTTGGCTGCACACATAATGCCTCCACCACCACCACTTATCACACAAAAACCATTTTGAACACATTTTTGTGCCAAAATTTTAGCCTGCTGATAATAAAAATTATCTTCTTTAAGTCTTGCTGAACCAAAAAAAGTTACGGCATTTTTTAGGTTTGGTATGTTAGCAAATTTTTCTAAATCTTGGCTTATTTTTTCATTCATTTTTCAACCTTTAGTTAAAATAAATTCCATTCTAGCTAAAAATTTATAATAAGTTCTTTATTATATAAGTTTTAATAGGTTTATTTTATTAAGATTAGGAATTTAAAAGACTTTTAAATCCTTAAGCTTTAATATCTATACTTTTTGGTGTAGAATTTGAAGAAAGAAATTTATTAAATTCTCCTGCATCATCAT
>NZ_AINS01000058.1 GCF_000254135.1 Campylobacter coli LMG 9860 | reverse complement strand
GAATTTAATAAAATTCTTTCTTTAAATTCTGCACCAAAAAGCGTAGATATTAAGGCTTAAAAATATAAAAATTTAAATTATAAAAAGGATTAAAAATGATAGGTATCAACTCAACTTTCAATAACTCCTTTGTCAATCTTAATATTAAAAACAATAACAACTCTTCCTTAAATTCAAATACTTCAAATGCTAATGTAAAAAATTTACAAGACACCCAAGACGCTACTAAAACAAGCAATAAAGTCTTAGGTTATGAAGTAGATAAAGATGGCTTTTTTACAAGTGAATTTAATAAAGCAGCAGGAATTCCAAAAGATTATAAGATTTATGCTAAAGGTGCTGAAAATTTTGTTAATTATATCACTAACCTTAATTTTAAATCTTTTACCAATATAGATATTGCCAAAAGTTTAGGTAATGCTTATAAGGTTTTTTCACAGCTTATTGATGAACCGAGTGGAAATTTTACTACTGAAGATTTAAGCAAAATCCCTTTGGGATTTTCTTATAATAAAAAAAGTTTTCAAGTAACAAATATTTATTATTCCGAAAAAGATTTTGAGAGTGCTTTAAGTTTTGAAGATGACTTAAAAATCTATCAAAATCCTAAGCAATTAACCCTAAGTTTCCCAAGCTGGAAAGAAAAAGCTCCTGCTGATTATATTAAAAAAAATAGCGATATATTTGATCCAAGCTCTCATATAAATATTGGAGCATCATTTTATAAAAATGATAATGGCACTATAAGCAAAGGTGGTGTTTTAATGGCATTCTTTGCAGGTATGTCAGGACAAAATCCTCTTATAGAAGGTGAAACAACTATAGAGGGAAAGCTTCTTGGCTATGATAAAAATATGAGCCAAAGTCAAGTGGAAGATTTAAACGAATTTATAAATCAAAATCCTATCGAATGGAGTATAACAGGAGATGTATTTGCAGATAGTGTATATATAACCAAACTTAGAAATACAATAACTGATATAGATGAATTTAAAAAACAATGGCTAGAAATGAAAGCCAAAAGTGATGAAATGGGGGAAATATATAAAGCTGAAATAGCAAAACAAAATAGAGAAATTGCTCTAGCACAAAAAAATTCAAACAAAGAAAAAGATAAACCCTTTGAACCTATACAAGCAGAAAGTAAAAGCGA
>NZ_AINS01000059.1 GCF_000254135.1 Campylobacter coli LMG 9860 | reverse complement strand
ATTTTTATTTAATATTTATTAATATATTTACATAATAAATTACAAAAAAGGGAGGCGGAGCATGCATGTTTGATTTTTTTAAACCAAAAGTAAAAGCTATAAAATTTCCTAAAGAAGAAATTTTACCCAGATACTACAAGATGAGAGCTTGGAGTTTAAGTGGAGTTTTTATAGGATATATGGGATATTATCTTGTACGAAACAATATCACTCTTTCAACTCCATTTATACAAAATCAACTCGAACTTAGCAAGTCAGATATCGGGACAATCACAGGTTCCATGCTTATAGCCTATGGAATTAGCAAAGGCGCAATGAGCGTACTTAGTGATAAAGCTGATCCTAAAAATACATGGCTTTAGGTCTTATTTTATGTGCTCTTGTAAATGTTTTACTTGGTTTTTCAAATTCTTTTTACGCTTATGTAGGTTTTGTTATCGCGCTTGGGGTTTTTCAAGGTATGGGGGTAGGTCCTTCTTTTATCACTCTTGCAAACTGGTATCCTAAAAAGAGCGGGGAATTTATACAGCTATTTGGAATATCTCGCACAATTTAGGAGGAGGTATAATCGCTCCTATAGTGTCGCTTTCTGGATTTGCTTTAGCAGCATTTTTAGGCGTAAGCTTGGCAGATTTTAATGAAACACATTAGCATATCAATCATTTTTATGTTCCTGCTTTTTGTGCTGTGCTTATTAGCCTTTATGTGCTTTATGCAGTCAAAGGAAGTCCTAAAAATGAAGGTTTGGTTGATATTACTGAAATCAATGAAATGCGAGGGATTAAAACAGAAGAAATCAAAGCTATAGAAACTCCAAATTTAAGCAGTTTTGAAATTTTTTATCATTATGTACTTAAAAACAAAAATGCTTAGTATGTGGCTTGGATGGATACTTTTGTTTATATGGTGCGTTTTAGGCTTATTTCTTGGCTTCCTATTTACTTGCTAGAAACAAAAGGCTTTAATAAAGAACAAATGGGTATTGCCTTTTGGCTTTTTGAATAGGCTGCTATACCTTCTACTTTACTTGCAGGATATATTTCAGATAAAATTTTTAAAGGCTATAGAATGCCTCCTGCTATAGGTGCTATGGTGATTATTTTCTTTATGATTATTGGATATTTTACTTCAAATAATCTTTATATGGTTATTTTCTTTGCAGCTATGGCGGGGTGTTTAGTCTATATACCACAATTTTTAGCAAGTGTGCAAACTATGGAAGTCGTTCCTGCTTTTGCAGTAGGATCTTGTGTAGGATTTCGTGGCTTTATGAGTTATGTAGTCGGCGCTTCACTTGGAACAAAAGCTATAGGCTGGGCTGTGGATTACTATGGTAGTTGGAATGCTGGTCTTATCATGCTCCTTAGTGCTTGTATACTTTGCTCTATCTTGTGTCATTTTGGTGCTAAGAAAAAAGAGGATATATGCAAAAAATAAAATTAAGCCTAATGTTTTTGATTGTAACAATCATTTTTTCAGCTTGTTCTTCAAAAGAACAACAAATCAATCCTTTAGGAAGATCTTATGGTAAATTTAACGATAACGATCCTTTAAAACTTGGTTCAAAACCTACACCCCCTATCAAACAAAAAACACCAAGCTTGGTAGAAGGTAAAAAATTTCCCGCCATACCACTTGTCCCACCTGTAATCACTCCTAATACCTTTAAAGGAGATAATGCCGTCAAAGGTCCATTGCCAAGGCTAAAATCTCCAAACGAATTTGCTTCAAATGCTTTATACGAAAACACAGGTATGGTAAGTGATTTTGTCACTATTATGAATCCCAATGGAGCATCTTTAACAATCTGGGCTTTAAATCCTGGCAATTGGATATGGGGATATAGTTTATTTGCTAGTAGACCTTTTGGAGATGCAAGAGCTTGGCAGCTTATTGAATTTCCAAACAATACAGTAATGATTAAAAATGCAAAAACATTTACTTGCTTAAACGCCTATAGAAATGGCATCGTTCATTATCCTTGTGATCAAACAAATTTTGCGCAGTTTTGGAGACTTTATCCGATGACTAATGGAGCTTATCAAATTCAAAATTTTGCCACCCAACAATGTATACAAACACCTGTTTCAAATGTAATGGAAGAATTTAATTTGAGCTTTTATAATATTTATTTAACCGATTGTTTGAAAGAAAAAGAAAAGAATTTGGATAGACAGTGGTATATAGGCGCTCCTATTTAATTTTTTCGCTATGAAAGGAAGATAATGAAAAAAATAGTATTTTTGATTTTAAGTTTTAATGTATTATTTGCCGCTTTAGAAAATTACAACACCGGAACTTGGAATTTGCAAGGCTCATCAGCTGCAACTGAAAGCAAATGGAATGTTAGTATAAGACAACTCATAACCGGTGCAAATCCTATGGATGTTTTAGCTGTTCAAGAAGCGGGGGTTTTACCTAGTACAGCTATGATGACTCCTAGACAGGTACAACCCGTGGGCGTGGGTATTCCTATACATGAATACATATGGAATTTAGGCTCTGTATCAAGACCTAGCTCTGTTTATATATATTATTCTAGAGTGGATGTAGGAGCAAATCGTGTGAATTTAGCTATCGTTAGCAGAGTGCAAGCGGATGAAGTTTTTGTTTTACCCCCTCCAACAGTTGCTTCAAGACCTATTATAGGCATACGCATAGGCAATGATGCTTTTTTCAATATACACGCTCTAGCAAGTGGGGGAAATGACGCAGGAGCCATTGTCGCTGCTGTGGATATGTTTTTTAGAAATAGACCTGATATTAATTGGATGATTTTAGGCGATTTTAATAGAGAATCAGGCGCCTTAGTAACCTTGCTAGATCCTGACTTAAGAGCGCGCACTCGCGTAGTTGTTCCGCCTTCTTCTACGCAAACAAGTGGAAGAACGATTGATTATGCTATCACTGGAAATTCCAACACTGCAGCTTTATACAACCCACCACCGATAGTTGCGATTTTAGCTTTAGCAGGATTAAGAACCTTTTTGGCTTCAGATCATTTTCCTGTAAATTTTAGAAGACCTTAGGAGCTTAATATGAAAAAATTTTTATTTTATTTTTTGCCCTTTTGAGCTTTTTGAAAGCAGAGCCTAGCTTGGATGAATTAGCAGACTTTACTCCTATGTTTGCTATAAGATCTTTAGAAACAGGAATTTCTTTAAGTCCTTTTAGAAAAACTTCAAAAAGGTTAGAAGATCAAAATTGGTTTTTAAAAGAGATTGTAACAAATGATGAGCTAAAAGCTAGGGATATGCACGCAAAAGATTTGCCTTTTGGCTATGTTCAGTTTATAAGCCCTAGGGGCGATGATATATGCCTAGCTGTTTTAAGTGAAAAAAGTTTTGGCACCAAATCTTGCAAACAAGATTTGCAAGATGGAACAATGCAGACTATTTTTCTATCATACCAATGACAAATGGTTCTATACAAATTAGATCTTTAACCAATGGTGGCAATCAATGCATGAGCACTTTTCCTGACTCTAGTATCGCCATAGAAAATCGCTTTGGTTTAGGAGAATGCCTTTTGGATCGTTCTATCGTAACTGTATTAAGCAAACTTTTCTTTTTCTCCCCTGCTATAATCGAAGCAAGTGCAATTTACTAACACTTTTCTAACAAAACCAAGCTTTCATGGCTTGGTTTATAACTTGATTTAACTCAAGGATTTAACAAAATCAAACTCACCGCCATTACCGCCATTCCTAAAACAAGTCCATAAAGGCTATCGTGGGCTTTATCATAAGTCTTTGCCGCAGGCAATAACTCATCAAAAGAGATAAACACCATGATCCCAGCCACTACAGCAAAGGTGATGGCTAAAGTAAGCTCATTCATGATAGGCAAGATCAAAAACGCTCCCACAATCGCTCCCATAGGCTCGGCTACACCCGAAAGTGCAGAGTAAATAAAGGCTTTTTTCTTATCCTTTGTAGCATGATAAATCGGTAAAGAAACTGCCATTCCTTCAGGGATATTGTGTATAGCTACAGCCACAGCGATAGCCACACCAAAGCTAAGATTATCAAGGCTTGAGATAAAAGTCGCAAAACCCTCAGGAAAATTATGTATCGCTATGGCAAGTGCAGTAAATATCCCTGTTCTTTTCAATGCCTTTACATTGATCTTTTTTAAAGGTTCACCTGCATGAAAAGCGGGTGCTTTTTCATTTTTTTGAGGCAAGGGGCAAATTTTAAGCTCACTTAGATCTTCTTTAGGATCGTGAGGGTTGACATCTTCTGGGATAAATTTATCGATGATGGCTGATAAAAAAATTCCACCGAAAAAACACAAAAGTGCTAAAAGTTCTCCATAGTTCGAATTATAGTATTTTTTAAAATCTGTAAAAGCAGAGGGTAAAATTTCCATAAAAGAGATATATATCATCACTCCAGCAGAAAAACCAAGGCCAAAAGAAAGAATTCTAAGATTGTCATTTCTGCTAAAAAATGCTATCACAGAACCAATAGCGGTTGAAAGTCCGGCAAGGATGGTCAAAGCCATCGCTACTAAAATTTGTTCTAATGTAAATTCCATAAAAAGCATTATAGCAAAAATCAGTAAATAAATTTTATTTAATAATAATTTTTATTAATTATTATTAAACTTAAAACAATAAAAACTAACAAATGCTAAGAAAAATTTAGATATTATTTTACTTTAAAAATTGTATAGAGAGTGAAAATGAAAAATCTTTTAGTATGTGCCTTAGAACCTTCGGCAAACCTACATTTAAAAGAAGTTTTAAAAGCTTATAAAGAAGAATTTGGCGAATTTAAACTTGATGGAATTTATGATGAAAATTTATGCAAAGAATTTGCCCTAAATTCTACGCCACTTTATAGCTCGCATGAATTTAGTGCCATGGGTTTTGTAGAAATTTTACCTTTGATTTTTAAAGCAAAAAAAGCAATTAAAGAATTGGTAAATTTGACTTTAAATCAAACAATAGACGCGGTTTTATGTATTGACTCTCCCGCTTTTAATATCCCTTTTGCTAAAGCTTTAAAAAAAGCAAATTCAAAAACAAAAAGAATTTATTATATCTTGCCTCAAGTTTGGGCTTGGAAAAAAGGGCGCATTCCTATTATAGAAAGCCATTTTGATGTTTTAGTCTCTATCTTGCCTTTTGATGAGCAATTTTTTAGTAAAAGCATATATGTAGGACATCCTCTTTTGGATGAAATTAAAGATTTTAAAAATGAAAACGATATTAAAATTTTACTTAGCAAAAACGAAAGTGAAAAGACTATAGCGTTTTTACCAGGCTCAAGACGCAGTGAAATCAAGCGTTTAATGCCTGTTTTTAGAGAATTATCACGCAAATTTGAAGGAGAAAAAATCCTTTGTGTGCCACCTTTTAATCTCGAAAGATTAGAAATTTATGGCGATGTAAAGGATTTTAAAATACAAAGCAATACACCCCAAGTGCTTAAAAAAGCTGATTTTGCTTTTATTTGTAGTGGAACTGCTACCCTAGAAGCAGCTTTGGTAGGAACTCCTTTTGTGCTTGCTTATAAAGCAAAGACTATTGATATATTTATCGCAAGACTTTTTGTAAAATTAAAACACATTGGGCTTGCAAATATTTTTTGTGATTTTGCTGGAAAAGAAGCTTTAAATCCTGAATTTTTACAAGATGAAGTCAATGTTTTAAACCTTTATGAAGCTTATAATAAATATGATTATAAGGCATTTTTTGATAAAGTACATTTTCTAAAAGAATATTTAAAATTTGGAAGTGCGAAAAATCTCGCTAAAATATTAAATCAATAAATAATTAAGGATATATAAATGCAAAAAGAACCGATGAGCCAATTTGGCTATGATAAATTAAGCGCTGAATTAAAAGATTTAAAAGATAACCAACGCCCTGCTGTTGTGATAGAAATCGACACCGCAAGAAGTCATGGGGATTTAAAAGAAAATGCAGAATACCATGCCGCAAGAGAAAAACAAGCCTTGATAGAAAGTCGTATCGCAGAACTTAGCGATTTAATCGCAAGAGCACAGATCATCGATCCTTCAAGCTATGAACATGATAGCGTTAAATTTGGATCTTCTGTGGTGATTATGGATTTAGATACTGAAAAAGAAAGCAAATATACCCTAGTAGGTATTTGTGAGGGAAATTTGGATAAGGGTTATATTTCTATTGCTTCACCTATTGCAAAGGCTATGCTTGGTAAAAAAGAGGGAGATGAATTTAAAGTGCGTTTACCAAAAGGAGAAAGCGAATTTGAAATTATCTCTATCAACTATGAACCTTTAAAATTTTAAGGATAGAAAATTTTACTACAAAATGGAGCGATTTTAATCGCAGATGCTCATGAAAATGATAAAAGAAGAGGCTTTTGGGAATTTTTACAAGCTTTAAAAAGGAGTGAAATTACCACACCTCAACTCATTTTAATGGGAGATATTTTTGACTTACTTATAGGTGAAATCTCTGCTACGCATGAATTTGCGAAACCCTATATTAAACTTCTTGAAGAACTTGCTTTAAAAATGGAAATTATTTATCTTGAAGGAAATCATGATTTTAATCTCGCTCGTTTTTTTCAAAGGGTTAAAATTTTTAATCTACAAGAACAACCCTTAAAACTTAATTTACATACAAGTAAAGGTAAAAATACCGATTTTAAAAATTCTTTTATCACTCTAGCTCATGGGGATATTTTTTTATCTCCACCTTTGCAATTTGCTCTTAAAAGCTTAAGAAACCATTACTTGCTAGTATTTTTAAATTTTTTAAATCAAATAAGTTTCAATTCTATCTCAAATAAAATTCTTAAAAATCAAAATAAAAAAAATCTTTTTTATAAAATTGAAAATTTTAAAAATTTAGCCAAAGAAAGATATAAAAAATATGAAAATTTAGGCTTTTGGGTATGTGAAGGGCATTATCATCAAAATTTAATATTAGATGAAAAAGATGTTAAATATTTCAACTTAGCTAGTTTTGCATATGAGAGAAGTTTTTTTGTAGTAGAATGCTGTCAAGAAATCAAATTTCGAGAACAGAAATTGAGGGGTCAAAATGTTTGATGAAAATATCGTGAAAACGGGTTCAAATGAAATGGAGCTTGTCGATTTCCGTATCTTTAAGCAAGGACACGATAAAGTCTATGAGGGAATTTATGGGGTAAATGTCTCTAAGGTTAGAGAAATTATCAAAATTCCAAGCCTCACAGAACTTCCTGGTGTGCCTGATTATATCGAAGGAATTTTCGATCTTCGAGGCGTAGTTATACCGGTAGTAAATCTTGCTAAATGGATGCAAATCACCGAGCCAGAAAGTACTATGCTAAAACCTAGAGTTATTATCACTGAATTTAGTAATATTCTTATAGGCTTTATAGTACATGAAGCTAAAAGAATTCGCCGTATCAATTGGAAAGATATAGAACCAGCTACTTTCTCTACAGGTTCAGGTGCCTTAGATAAAGGAAAAATTACAGGTGTCACTCGTATAGAAAATGATGAAGTTCTTTTGATACTTGATTTGGAAAGTGTTGTTGAAGATTTAGGAATTTACTCTCCTAAAACCGATATAGATTTTAGTAAAATTGAAAAATTCAGCGGATCAGCACTTATTTTAGATGATAGTATGACAGCTAGAAAACGCGTTAAAGAAATGATGCAACAAATGGGCTTCCAAGTAATTGAAGCTAAAGACGGAGTTGAAGGCTTAAATAAACTTGAAGAACTCAGTCAAGTTTATGGAGAAAACTTAAGCTCTGTATTAAAAATTATCGTAAGTGATGTTGAAATGCCTCAAATGGATGGATTTCATTTTGCTGCACGCATCAAAGAAGATGCAAGATTTAAAGATATTCCTATAGTCTTTAACTCATCTTTATCTAACGAATTTATGAATGAAAAAGGTGTTCATGAAGCCGGTGGTGAAAGCTATTTGGTTAAATTTAATGCAAGTGATTTCTTCAATGAAATTGCTAAAGTCATCAAAAAACACCAATCTCAAGAACAGGGGTAAAATATGGAAGATATGCAAGAAATACTTGAAGACTTTTTGGTTGAAGCTTTTGAGCTAGTTGAGCAAATCGACCATGATTTAGTGGAGCTTGAAACAAATCCAGAAGACTTAGAATTATTAAACAGAATTTTCCGTGTAGCACACACTGTAAAAGGCTCTTCAAGCTTTTTAAATTTTGATGTTTTAACAAAATTAACACATCATATGGAAGATGTTTTAAACAAAGCAAGACATGGAGAATTAAAAATCACTCCAGATATTATGGATGTTGTTTTAGAATCCATCGATAGAATGAAAACCTTACTTAACTCTATACGCGATAACGGCAATGATACAGCTATAGGAATGGATATAGAACCAATTTGTGCAAGATTAACAGCTATATCAGAAGGAGAATCTCCAAATGGCGTTGAAAATGAAACTCCTGTAGAAGCTCCTCAAAAGGAAGAACCAGCTCCTACACCAGAACCTGAAGTAGATGTTAATCAATTAAGCGATTCTGAAGTTGAAGCCGAAATAGAAAGATTACTAAAGGCTAGGAAAGCAGAAGATCAAGCACGTCGTGCTCAGAAAAAGCAAAATACTGCAGCTTCTACAACTTCTAAACCAGCAGCAAGCACACCAAAAGCTGAAAATATGGAGAAAAAAGTTCCTGCTAGTGGAGGCGGTGGAGGCAGTATGGATCAAACCATACGCGTTGAAGTAAAAAGATTAGATCACTTAATGAATCTAATTGGGGAGCTTGTTTTAGGCAAAAACCGTTTGCTTAAAATTTACGATGATGTTGAAGAGCGTTATGAAGGAGAAAAATTCCTTGAAGAACTTAATCAGGTTGTAAGTCAATTAAGTATTATTACAACTGATGTTCAGCTTGCTGTGATGAAAACAAGAATGCAACCTATAGCAAAAGTTTTCAATAAATTCCCAAGAGTTGTTCGTGATTTAAGTCGTGAATTAGGAAAGCAAATAGAACTTGAAATTACAGGTGAAGAAACTGAACTTGATAAATCTATCGTAGAGGAAATTGGCGATCCTATCATGCATATGATTAGAAATTCATGTGATCATGGTGTTGAGGATCCAGCAACTCGTGCAGCGAATGGAAAACCTGAAAAAGGTATAGTCCAACTTAAAGCTTACAATGAAGGAAACCATATAGTTGTAGAAATTACCGATGATGGTAAGGGACTTGATGCAAATGGCCTAAAAGCTAAAGCTATAGAAAAGAATTTGATTACCGAAAGAGAAGCAGATCAAATGACAGACAAAGAAGCTTTTGCTTTGATTTTCAAGCCTGGTTTTTCAACTGCGGCTAAAGTAACAAATGTTTCAGGTCGTGGCGTAGGAATGGATGTTGTTAAAACCAACATCGAAAAACTTAATGGGGTAATTGAAATTGATAGTGAGTTAGGTAAAGGAAGTTCGTTTAAACTTAAAATTCCTCTTACCTTGGCAATCATTCAATCTTTACTTGTAGGAACTCAAGAGGAATTCTATGCAATTCCACTTGCAAGCGTTCTTGAAACAGTTAGAGTGCCAATTGATGATATTTACACTATTGAAGGCAAAAATGTATTGCGCCTTAGAGATGAAGTACTTTCTCTTGTAAGACTTTCTGATGTCTTTGGAGTTAAACAAGTGCTTGAAAGCGGTGATCAAACTTATGTCGTTGTTATAGGGGTAGCAGAAAGCAAGCTTGGTATTATAGTAGATACTCTTGTAGGACAAGAAGAAATAGTTATTAAATCCATGGGTGATTATTTACAAAATATCCAAGGTATAGCAGGAGCTACAATCCGTGGTGATGGTAGGGTGACATTAATCATTGATGTAGGCGCTATGATGGATATGGCAAAAGAAATAAAAGTTGATATTAAAGCGCAATTAGAATCAAGTGCTAAAAAACCAAAAGAAAAACCAAGTGATTACAAGGTCTTAATCGTTGATGATTCTAAAATGGATAGAACTTTAATGCAAAAAGCTTTAGAACCGCTAGGAGTTAGTCTTATTGAAGCTACCAATGGCGTTGAAGCATTAAATATTATAAAATCGGGCGATCATGATATTGATGCGATATTAATTGATATCGAGATGCCAAGAATGGATGGTTATACCTTAGCGGGTGAAATTAGAAAATATTCTAAATATCGCAATTTACCGCTCATTGCAGTTACTTCAAGAACAAGCAAAACTGATCGTCTAAGAGGTGTTGAAGTAGGTATGACGGAATACATTACCAAACCTTATTCTCCAGAATATTTGGAAAATGTGGTTAGAAAAAATTTGAAACTAGGATAAGAATATGAGTAATGAAAAATTAGAGCAAATATTGCAAAAGCAGCAAACTCAGATAGCTGGTCCTGTTGGTGATCAAAAAGAAGATGATATCATACAACTTGTAGGTTTTGTCGTAGGAGATGAGGAATATGCTATTCCAATTCTTAACATACAAGAAATCATCAAACCTATAGAATATACAAGGGTTCCAAGCGTTCCTGATTATGTTTTGGGTGTATTTAATATGCGTGGAAATGTTATGCCATTAATTGATTTGGCACAGCGTTTTAATCTAGGAAGTTCTAAAATGACTCCTCAAACTCGTTATATTGTTTTAAGAGGCGAATCCAATGGAAGTGGTGTTGGAGGAAATGCGGGCTTTGTAATAGATAGACTAACCGAGGCTATCAAAATCCATAGAAACCGTATCGATCCGCCACCTGAAACTTTGGTAAAAGATAAGGGTATGATCTATGGTATAGGCAAAAGAGATGAAAATATCCTTACCATACTTAAAGTTGAAGCCTTACTTAAGCGTGAATTTTAATGATAAAACTTTGTGTTTTTGATTTTGATTCCACTTTGATGGATGGAGAAACTATTGATATATTAGCTAAGGCTTACGACAAAGAAAAAGAAGTGGTGGATATCACTCATCGCGCTATGGCGGGTGAACTTGATTTTTTTGAAAGTCTGCAAGAGCGTGTCAGTTTTCTAAAGGGAATGCCTTATGATCTTGTTCTTAAAATAGGACAAGATCTTCCATTGATGAATGGAGCTTATGAGCTTATTGAATTTTTAAATTCTAAAAATATTTTTGTTGTTATTTTTAGTGGGGGTTTTCATGAAGGTATTGATCCTGCTATGAAAAAACTAAAAGTAAATTTAGGCTTTGCAAATTATCTACATCATAAAAATAATACTTTATCAGGACTAGTGGGCGGAGAAATGATGTTTTCAAATTCAAAGGGTTTAATGCTGCAACGCCTCAAGAACTTTTTAAATTTGCAAACTCATGAAGTCATGTGTGTGGGCGATGGAGCAAACGATATCGCTATGTTTAATGAAAGCGGTTTAAAAGTCGCATTTTGTGCTAAAGAAATTTTGCGATCAAAAGCAGATATTTGCGTAGACAATAAAGACTTGAAAGAAATAATAAAGGTAATATAAGATGAAAAAATTTTCTCTTTGGTGTGATTTTATAGAAAATAGTTTTTTAGATGATGATTTTTTAAATTTACTATCTCGCGGTGTCAATGGAGCAACTTCAAATCCCGCTATTTTTAAAAATGCTATTTTAAATTCGCCTATCTACAAAGAAAAAATAGCCAAATTAAAAGGAAAAAAGGCAAAAGAAATTTATGAAGAACTTGCTATTGCTGACATACAAAAAGCAGCAGACAAGCTTGCTCCTTTATATCACACGGGAAATGATGGTTTTATAAGTCTTGAAATCGATCCGAGATTTTATGATAATACAAGCTTAAGTTTGGGCGAAGCAAAAAAACTTTATAGTGCCATTGGTAAAGACAATGTGATGATTAAAGTTCCAGCAACCAATGCTTCTTATGAAGTAATGTATGAATTGATGAAAAATGGCATCAGCGTAAATGCTACTTTAATTTTTTCTTTAGAGCAAAGCCAAAAATGCTTTGAAGCTTTAAATGCAGGTTTGATTGAATTTAGAAAAAACAATATAGCCTTGCAAGGAAAAAATACTCACTTAAGAACTCCGCAAGCTGTTATAAGCATCTTTGTAAGTCGTTTTGATAGACTTTTAAATTCTAAAGCAAAAGAACAAAATCGTATAGGAATTTTAAATGCAAATTTAGCCTATAATAATATCATCTCCAAAAACGAACCTAATATCCGAGCTTTATTTGCAAGCACGGGTGTAAAAGGCGATGATTTACCAAAAGATTATTATATCAAAGAACTTCTTTTTGAAAATAGCATAAATACTGCCCCACTAGATGCTATCAATGCATTTAAAACCGAAATTGAATTTAAAAAACCTTTAATGAATTTTGAAATTTACACACAACTTAATGCTATTATTTCACAAAATGAAAGAGAAAAAGCTTGTGATGAATTACTAAAAGATGGTTTAGAGCAATTTTGCATAGCTTTTGAAGAAATTTTACAAGCACTAAACTAACGAATTTTTTTAAGCTTCTTACGATGAAGTTTTATTATTTTTGATGGGGTATTTTCAACAAATATCTCATCAACCACAACATCTGCGACACTTCTAGCCCAAAGCTCATCAAATTTTTGTCCGTGCTTGTTTGCAGAACTTGAATAAAAACAACCCATTTTTTCTAAGAATTGTGCGTGTTTGCAATCTTTGACAATTCTTACTGCTTGATTGTTTGGATAAATAAAAGTTGTTTTTTTGGCACGACGCACCCAATTTTTAAATTGATTTGGAACTCTTACGATTTTTTTTAACTCGTCAAATTTTGCAGAAGTGATCAAGCAGGGCTGATCTTTAGCCCTGCCTTTTAAAGCATTGATTTCTTCTAAATTTTTACTTAAAAATCCTGCTGTAGTATCTGTTTGCGCTAGATAAATCATCAAGGAACTGGCAAGCCTAATTTTTGTAAAGGAATATACTCAAAATAATATTGACAGCGTACACTAATAATATAGTCTAGAACATCTTTATATTCAGGTTTCCTAAACCAATCATTTAAAAGATAAATATATTCTACTTCGATATTTGCCCTAGAAAATAGTTTTTGGTATTGCTTTTTCTTAAAATCACAAGTCTGTAGTTTCTCATCTACAGATCCAGCCACACTTTGAAATTTACACTCAATAATATGCAAAGTATTGTTAATAATTACATAGATACTATCATCTGGCAAAAGTTTTTTAGAAATACACTCTTTCCAATTAATCTTCAACTCTTCTAAAAATTCATAAAGTTTGTATTTTTTAAAAATTCTTGCTACTTTTTCATTATTAAAAAAGACTTCTTGTTTTTCATTAAGAGTATAACCATTTTGTTGCGACAAAAAAGTTGCTAAATCCACTTGTCCCTCAAATACTAATCCAGTTCGAGTATTGCTTCCGCCACTTCCGCCCGTAATCATAAATAACCTCCTTGAAATAAACTGTTTTTATTTAATAATTTTAAATCATTAATTTTATTTTTAATAGTATTAAAATTATTTTCTAGTTCTTTCTTTCTAGCTATTGATATGTTGATAAATTCATTTTCTTTCTCAAAACCTATAAATTGTCTATTTAATAAATTTGCTGCAATGCCTGTAGTTGAGCTTCCACTAAAAGGATCGCAGATTAATGAGCTTTCATCGCTTGCCATTAAAATAAGTCTAGTAAGTAAAGCCAAAGGTTTTTGTGTGGGGTGTTTTCCATTTGTTTTTTCCCAAGGAGCAATAGCATTAAAAGCCCAAACATCACGCATTTGTTTATTACTGTTTAAAAGTTTTAAAATTTCATAATTAAAAATATGCTTGTGTTTATAACTTTTTCTAGCCCAAATAATTTGCTCTGTAGAATGCGTAAGATAGCGGCAGCTAAAATTTGGTGGAGGATTTGTTTTTTGCCAAGTAATGATATTTAAAATTTTAAAATCAAGTTTTTGTAAAATTCTACCAAGTGAGAAAACATTATGGTAAGTCCCACTAATCAAAATACTTCCAGTATCTTTTAGCGCTATTTTTGCATTAGATAGCCATTTTAAATTAAATTTATCTATTTTTTCAATATCGTCACCCTTATCCCAGTTTCCTTTATTTACACTAACTATTTTACCATTTTGAATACTTAATCCATCATTTGAAAGGAAATAAGGCGGATCAGCAAAAATCAAATCAAATTGTTTTTCAAATTTAGGCAATAATTTATTGCAATCATTTTGATAAAGGGTAAAATTTTTATCTTTGCTGATAAAAATAGGTTTTTCTTTTAAATTCACTTAAGCCACTCCTGCAGGCTTTTAACTTCTAAATAACTTTGATTTTGTATCGCTTTAATCGATTTTGCACCCGCAAGAGCTGAACGCAAATTTGTAAAATAAGGGATTTTAAAACGGATAATATTTTCACGAATTTTTTTCGTATCCCCTGCAAAAGTATGACTATCACTTGTATTTATCACTAGCTGAATTTCTCCATTTTTCAGCTTGTCTTCCACATTTGGACGCCCTTCTGAAATTTTATGTACAAGCTCACACTCAAAACCATTTTCTACAATTTCTTTACAAGTTCCACTTGTAGCCATTAGTTTAAAACCTAATTTAGAGTATTCACTCGCAAGTTTTTTAGCATACTTTTTATCTTTTTCTTTTAAAGAAATGAAAACCACTCCACTTTCTGGCAAATGATTAAAAGATGAAATTTGACTTTTCGCGTAAGAATTGGCAAAATCCTTACTTATGCCCATAACCTCACCTGTTGATCTCATCTCAGGTCCTAGCTCTAAATCACTTCCACTAAGCTTAGCAAAAGGAAATACCGCTTCTTTTACGCTGATATATTTTGAAGGCTTAGGACGCAAAATCGCATTGTCAAAATTCACCACACCAAAAGCATCATAAAATTTTAAAGCTTCTTTTAAATTCCCCTGCCACATTACGCGTGTTGCAACTTTTGCCAAAGGTATACCTGTAGCTTTGCTTACAAAAGGTACGGTACGACTTGCTCTAGGATTTACTTCTATCATATAAAGTTCGTTATTGTAAATTGCAAATTGTATATTTAAAAGTCCTACAACGCCTAAATTTAAAGCAATATCTGCGGTTTTTTGTACGATTTGTTCTTGCATTTTTTCATCAATATTGCAAGGTGGCAAAGAACATGCGCTATCACCTGAATGAATTCCTGCTTCTTCAATATGCTCCATAATTCCTGCTACATAAACATCTTTACCATCACTGATAGCATCAACATCGATTTCAGTCGCATTATCTAAATACTGATCGATCAAAACAGGACTTTTATCGCTTACATCCACAGCTTCTTGCATATAAAGTCTAAGTTCACTCTCATCAGTAACCACACGCATAGCTCTTCCGCCTAAAACATAACTTGGTCTTACAAGTACAGGATAACCTATCTCGCTCGCTTTTAAAACCGCTTCTTCTACGCTTGTAGCGGTAGAATTTTTAGGTTGATTGATACCAAGTTTTGTAATAAATTCAGCAAATTTCTTTCTATCTTCTGCCATATCGATCACTCTTGCGCTTGTGCCTATGATTTTAGCCCCAAAAGCACTCAAGCGTTTAGCAAATTTAAGCGGAGTTTGACCACCAAAATGCACTATAACTCCATCTGGCTTTTCGCGTTCAATTACACCACGCAAATGCTCAAAATCAATAGGTTCAAAATACAAAATATCACTCGTATCATAATCTGTAGAAACGGTTTCTGGATTGCAATTATACATAATAGTTTTTACGCCTAAATCCTTTAATGCAAAAGAAGCATGCACACAAGCATAGTCAAATTCTATCCCTTGTCCTATACGATTTGGCCCCCCGCCTATAATCATCACTTTTTTTTCTTTTTTATCTCTTGCTTCATTTTTGCTTTGAGTAAGTTCACTTACATTGATACTAGAATAAAGATAAGGAGTTAAAGCTTCAAATTCCCCTGCACAAGTATCTACTTCGCTAAATTCTGCTATGATTTTTTGCTTCATTCTTGCATAATAGATATCATTTTGACTTAATTCTAAATTATCTTTTAGATTCACAAGCAAGGCGATCATCTTGTCTGAAAAACCCATAGTTTTTGCTTTTCTTAAAAGGGTTTTGTTATGCAAGATATCCATATCAATTTGCTCTTCAAAATCTACGATTTCTTTAATTTGGGATAAAAACCAAGGATCAATTTTACAAAGCTCATAAAGCTCTTTTACATCAAAACCCTCTCTAAAAGCTTGCGCTACATAAAGCAAACGCTTTTCGTTAGCGTTGCGAATTTTAAAGATAAGATCGTTTTTATCTTCAAATTTCACTCTATCAAAACCACTTAAATTTCTTTCCAAAGAACAAAGTGCTTTTTGTATACTTTCTTTAAAAGTTCGGCCAATCGCCATTACCTCACCCACGCTTTTCATCGCTGTGCCTAAAGTTGTATTAGCTCCTGGGAATTTCTCAAAAGTAAAACGAGGAATTTTTGTAACAATATAATCAATCACAGGTTCAAAACTAGCAGGAGTGCCGGTAATATCATTTTTTATCTCATCTAAGCTAAATCCAATCGCCAAAAGTGTTGCAACCTTTGCTATAGGATAACCCGTTGCTTTAGAAGCTAGGGCGCTTGATCTTGAAACCCTTGGATTCATTTCAATAACTATCATTCTACCATTTGTTGGATTGACAGCAAATTGCACATTTGATCCGCCCGTATCGACGCCTATTTCACGCAAAATGGCAAAAGAGGCATTACGCATAACTTGGTATTCTTTATCAGTTAAAGTAAGAGCAGGTGCAACCGTGATACTATCTCCTGTATGCACTCCCATAGGATCAAGATTTTCTATACTACACACGATAATGCAATTATCATTTTTATCGCGGATAACCTCCATTTCATACTCTTTCCATCCAAGCAAACTTTCTTCGATAAGAATTTCATGGATTGGCGAAAGTGCTAAGGCGGCATTAGCGAGTTCTTTAAATTCATCCATATTATAAACCACACCGCTTCCCGCACCACCTAAGGTATAAGAAGCACGGATCATTAAAGGAAAGCCGATTTCATCTACAGCTTTTAAAGCTTCATCATAATTATACGCGTACATAGATTTTGACAAATCCATGCCGATTTTTTTCATACATTCTTTAAAAACTTGACGATCTTCGCCTTTTTTAATCGCTTCAGGGTTTGCACCCAAAAACTTCACATCACCTAAAAGTCCGCTTTCATAAACTTCCATAGCTACATTTAGAGCCACTTGTCCACCCATGGTTGGCAAAATGGCATCGATTTTCTCTTTTTTAATAATACTTAAAATACTTTCCTTGGTTACAGGCTCTATATAAGTAGCATCAGCAAATTCAGGATCAGTCATAATAGTCGCTGGGTTAGAATTGATTAAAACTACGCGATACCCTTGTTCTTTTAAAGTTTTTGCTGCTTGAGTTCCTGAATAATCAAATTCACAAGCTTGACCTATAACGATAGGACCACTTCCTATAAGTAAAATATTTTTAATATCTGTTCGTTTTGGCATGAATTTTCCTAAGAGCATAAATTTGGGCTGATTATAACAAATTTTAGTTTTACAAACTTTGAAATTCTGTTATAATTTTAAAAAAAATAGGCAAGAAAGAAATACTCATGAAAAAAATTAAAATTTTAGTTTTTTTAATATTTTTTTGTCAATTTTCCGTTTTAGCAAATAATTTACCCCAAAATATAAAAGAAAATTTAGGCATTAATCAATTCTTGGACGAGAGTTTAAAAGAAATTTTAAATCAGCCCTTAAAGGAAAAATTTGCTCTTACTCCAAAGGGGGAATATTTTTTCGAGGGTAATTTAAGTCTTTTTCAAAAACAATGCTTAGAAAATAATGCCACCGCATGCGCTTATTAGGAAGAGAATTTGCAGCAAACACGAGACTTCCTTTGGATTTAAACAAAGCTTTATTGCTTTTCCAAAAAGCTTGTAAACTTGGGAGATTGGACTCTTGCGTGAGAATCAACAATATAAAATTTAAATTACTGAA
This sequence comes from Campylobacter coli LMG 9860, assembly GCF_000254135.1. Taxonomy (GTDB): domain Bacteria; phylum Campylobacterota; class Campylobacteria; order Campylobacterales; family Campylobacteraceae; genus Campylobacter_D; species Campylobacter_D coli. The sequence goes on along the minus strand of NZ_AINS01000059.1, from coordinate 19,830 downwards.
AAAGTTAGATGAAGAAACTTATCAAAGCAATTTAAAATATTTTTTAGATCAAAACTCAAGTTTTGCTTTATTAGAACATATCACTACGCTTAGTAAACAAGATATAAAATCAGCAATTATACTAGCCAAAAAAAAGCTGCGAGCAAGGCATGATGCTATTTGTGCGGGACTTTCTTATATGTATGCATGCGGACAAGGGGTAGAAAAAGACTTAATCAAAGCTAAAGAATTAAGCTCTAAAGCTTGTGAAAAAGATACAAAGTTGTGCTTTGCGCAAGGCTGGGTTGAATTATTTAATCAAAATGATATTTTAGCCCAAAAACTTTTTTATAAATCTTGTCAGGCTGGATATTATACTGATTAGAATATGGCAGTTGATAAAAATTCCAAAGATCAAGCTATGCAATTAAATCTTATTAAAATCACACAAAAAAATAGTCAAAATCAATGTCAAAACTCAAGCAATAAACAATCTTTTGCTTGCCATAAAGCATCTGCTCTTTCTAAAGAAATTTTAAAAATCCAATTGAAAAAAATTTCTGAAAAACTGCTTTTTACAATTTTAATTTAAATTCATGAACAAAAATAGCAAAAAGTATGAAAACTCCACCTAAAATTTGCAAAAATGAAACACTTTGAGCCAAAAACAAAAACCCAAAAAGCATAGCAAATAAAGGCTCGCTAAGTTCTATAAGCTGGACTGAATTTGACTTTGCAAGACTTAAGGCTCTAGTAGTGCAGTAAAATCCGCCTATAGTAGGCAAAAACGCCAAAGCTAAAATCAAGATAAGACTCTCTAAAGAAAAATTAAGATTTAAATTTGCTCCAAACAAAGGAATACTCAAATACAAACTTCCTATAAAAAGCAAAGCACAAAGAGGAATTAACCCAAAACCCAGTTTTAATTTTCTAGTAAAAAATAAAAATAAAGCATAGCCAATCCCTGCTAAAATAGCATTTACAAGGCCTTTTAAATGAGTGAAATTTTCCAAAGTTCCACCTTCGGCCAAAAAAATCATCCAAAGCCCCAAAAGTGCAAAAACCATAGCCAAAAGCTCATTTAAATGAAAAAAGCGTTTAGCGTCCAATGCTTCACAAATAAAAGTGATAATCATCCCCACACCAAAAAGCACAAAAACTACATTAGCCACACCCATACTTGTGTAAGCAGCACTCTCAAAATGATAAAGCATAAAAAATCCAAAAAAAGCAAGAAGCAAAAGTGTGAAAATTTTCTGCTTGATAAAAACTAGCAAAGCGCCCAATTTTCTCATATAAATTAAAATCGCAAACAAAATCACACTAGCCACAAAGCATTTATAAAAAGCTACTTCTGAACTCATAAAACCTTTTTTAAAAAGAAAAACGCTAAAAATTCCAACAAAAGCGTTAAATATAGCGGCTAAAAAAGCAAAAAAGAAAGCTTGAAATTTAGGATTTTTTAGCATATTTTAAGCTCCTTTTTAATTATTTTTTTCCATAGAGAGGAAGCTTTATTTGAAGAGCTAAAAATACCTCCCATATTAGAGTTTAAAAGTCTGTATTCTTCATTTTTACATAAAATATTATGAGCTTTATCTAAATTCCAAAAAGGAATATTTGCAAACAAATGGTGGATTAAATGATAATTTTCCTTATGTAAGCCAGTAAAAAATAATTCAATTTTATTGCCAAATCTATTCCAAGATTTTTCTATTTCTCTTTTGTTTTTTATAATAGGAAAATGTTCTGCCATCTCTATAAAATGTCCTACCATAGGAAAACTTGTAAGTAAAGGCACAAACCAATACATTAACAAAATATCAAGAACATTAACATAAAAACAAATACCAAAAATAGCAATCCAAAATAAAATAAGATATTTAATTTCTTTATCCTTAAAATCACCCAAGCGATTTCTTATAAGATAAGAAATAAAATCAAAAGTCTTACCCAAAAACAAAGGCAAGATAAGGTGCCTAAAAATAAATTCTTTTAAAGAACGGGAAGCAAAAAGCTTTGATTGTATATAAAAATCATAATCAGGATCTTTATTTTCAATTCCTAAAAAACCATGATGTTTAATAACATGACTTTGTCTGTATTTTTCAAAAGTCTGAAAAATAAGATATCCGCTTGGATATTTACCTAAAAAATCATTTAATTTTCTATTTTTTGCCAGTATTCTATGGGCTGACTCGTGTAAAATAGTCGCTAAAGCCCTTTGTCTCGTGCCAATAAATAAAACTGCAAATAAATACATAAAAATGTTGTGCATAAAACAAGAAATGGCTATTGTCAAAATAATTTGTAAATAATCCCATAATACAGCAAAAATTCCATGATAGTTATCAAGTTTATAAAGCACTTTAAGTTCTTTTAGAATAGTTTTTTCAAATAACATTTTTAATCCTAAATCATTATATTAACTATATTAAACACAAGACTAGAATAGTCTTGTGTCTGCCTTAACCCAACCAAAAAAGATCGCTAAATTCATTAAAATTCATTTGCTCTAAGCTCTTTTGATCTTCGCAAATTTGCATGATTTTTTCACATTGTTTTGGACTTAAACGCGCAGCAAGATTGGCTTTAAATTTAGCAATTAAAAGCGGAATTCCTTCACTTCTGCGTCTTTTGTGTCCTATAGGATACTCAACTTCGACTTTTTTTGTACTTGTGCCATCTTTAAAGAAAACTTGCACGGCATTAGCTATGCTTCTTTTATCGCTTTCTAAATACTCTTTTGTATAGCGATCATCCACTTCTACTTGCATCTTAGCTCTTAAAGCATCGATTCTTTCATCGCTTGCAACACTATCTTCATAATCATCTGCATTCAAACGCCCAAATATAAGTGGCACAGCAACCATATATTGGATACAATGATCCCTATCGGCAGGGTTTGCAAGCTCGCCTACTTTGTTAATGATGCGATGTCCTGATTCTTGAGTTGTGATGATGATTTTTTCTATTTGATCCAAACGATCTTTTACCTCATCATGTAAAGCTAAAGCTGCTTCTACTGCAGTTTGTGCGTGAAATTCAGCTGGAAAAGAAATTTTAAATAAAACATTTTCCATTACATAAGAACCAAATTCTTGAGGAATGGTAAGTTTTTGCCCTTTCATTTTCACATCTTCATAACCCCAAAATTTAGCGCTTAAAGCCGAAGGATAACCCATCTCTCCTGTTTTAGCTTTTAAAGCAAGATCCACACCGCGACTTGAAGCATCACCTGCTGCCCAGCTTTTTCTACTGCCTGTATTTGGCGCATGGCGATAAGTTCTTAAAGCTCCACCATCGATAAAGGCATGAGAAATAGCATTGCGAATTTCTTCAAAATCACAACCCAAAAGCTTTGCAGCTACTGCAGTGCTTGCTATTCTTACAAGTAAAACATGATCCATTCCTACTTTATTAAAACAATTTTCAAGCGCCAAAACTCCTTGAATTTCATGAGCTTTTATCATGGCTTTTAGGACACATTTTACTTTTAAAGGCTCTTTTCCTTCGCTGATATTTTTACGACTTACATAATCAGCTACCGCCCAAATCGCACCTAAATTATCACTTGGATGCCCCCATTCAGCCGCAAGCCATGTATCATTAAAATCAAGCCATCTTACCATAGCACCCACATTAAAAGCTCCACGGATTGGCTCTAATTGATAAGAAGTTCCAAACACTTTTGCGCCTAAAGGTCTAAATTCAGCCCCTTCAACACTTGGCCCTAAAAGCTTGGTGCAAGCAGGATATTTAAGCGCTAAAAGTCCACAACCTATAGTATCCATCAAACAATATCTAGCCGTTTCTAAAGCCAAATCACTTGTAATTTCAAATTCATCAGCATATTTTGCAATTTTTGTTAAAAGTTCATCAAATTCAGGGCGTTTTGCCTCTAAAATTCCCATATCACTCATTTTTTCTCCTTATCTATCTTGAATTTTTACAAATTTTCTTGGTTCAACGCCTATATATTCGCTACTTGGGCGTATAAGCTTATTGTTTGCTCTTTGCTCTTTAATGTGCGCACACCAACCACTTACGCGACTCATAATAAAAATCGGCGTAAAATACTCAGTTGGAATTCCCATAAAATGATAAGCTGATGCACTATAAAAATCTGCATTAGGTGGCAAACTTGGGCGTTTTTCTTTCATCAAAGCTTCTATGGCTTCACTGATTTTAAAAAGCAAATCATCGCCCCCTAAATGCTTACTCCAAACTTTAATAAGTGCATTTCTAGGATCACCTCCAAGTCCATAAACACGGTGACCAAAACCCATTAAAAGCTCTTTATTTTCTAATTTTTTATTCACACCCTCAATGGCATCCTCAACACTTTTAAAACTTTCTATTAAGTGCATCGCTGCTTCATTTGCTCCTCCATGCAAAGGCCCTCTTAAAGCTCCAATAGCCGCAGCAACCGCACTAAAAATATCACTTTTTGTAGAAGCACAAATTCTAGCTGTAAAAGTTGAAGCATTAAATTCATGCTCTGCATAAAGGATTAATGAGCATTGCATAGCCTTGATAAAATCTTCTTTTGGAGCTTCAAGTTTTAATTTTTCCAAAAAATATCCCGCTATACTTGTTTGCTTAGAGTCAAAATCAATCTCTTTACCAAAATTCACATAATGATGCCAATAACAAAGCATGCTCGGTAAAATTCCTAAAAGTCTGATGATTTTTTCATCTTGATCGCTAAAATCCTCATTTTCACCCTCTAAAGCTCCCAATGCTGCAACAGCTGTTTGCATCAAATTCATAGGATGAACTTCTTTAGGTATAGCTTTTAAAACGTTTTTTAAATTTTCACTCAAAGCTCTTTGAGCAATGATTTTTTCTTTATAATTTTCCAATTCTTTTGCGTTGGGTAATTCTCCAAACTGAAGTAAATAAGCTATTTCTTCAAATTCTGCATTTTGCGCTAACTCTTCTATGCTATAACCATAATAATTTAGTCCATTTCCAAGCCCGCAAGTACAAATTGCACTTTGTCCTGCGATAACTCCTGCCAATCCACCCGTTTTTTTAGTTGCTTCACTTATACTCATTTTGCACCCCTTTTAAACAATTCATCCAATTTTTGCTCATAAGAATAATAATCTAGCATTTCATAAAGTTCTTCTCTAGTTTGCATAATCTCAAGAACATCTTTTTGATGTCCGTTTTTCAATATACTTTCATAAACTTGTACTGCAGCTTTATTCATCGCACGATTTGCACTTAAAGGATACAGCACCATAGACACTCCTGCTCTATTTAATTCTTCTTTGGTAAAATAAGGAGTCTTTCCAAATTCTGTGATATTTGCAAGAATTGGAACTTTTACATTTTTAACAAATTCTTCATATTCTTCCAAACTTGTAATAGCTTCAGCAAAAACCATTTCAGCTCCAGCCTCAACATATGCTAAAGCCCGTTCGATAGCTTTTTGCTGACCTTCAATTGCATGCGCATCCGTTCTTGCCATAATCACAAAATCAGGATCGATTTTTGCATCTACTGCTGCTTTAATACGATCACACATCTCTTCAGTGCTTACTAATTCTTTATTAGGACGATGTCCGCACCTTTTTTGAGCCACTTGATCTTCAATATGAGTTGCCGCTGCACCCGCACGAATTAATTCTTTTATCGTTCTTACAATATTAAAAGCACCTCCAAAACCTGTATCTGCATCAACTAATAAAGGCGTATCCACTCTAGAGCAAATGCGTCTTACATCAATGCATACTTCTTCAAGTGCGATAATCCCCAAATCAGGCAAGCCATAACTCGCGCTTGCCACGCCACTTCCCGAAAGATATAAAGCTTTGTGTCCTATTTTAGTAGCTTGTAAAGCACTATAAGCATTGACAGCTCCTACTATGGTCAAAGGTTTGCTTGTCTTTACTAATTCTTTAAATTTTTTTCCTGCACTCATTATTTTTCTCCTTTATTTTTTGGGTATCCTAAAGCATTAATAGCTTTTTCGCAAGCTTTTAAAACATTACTATCCTCTATAGTAGCCGGAACATTTAAGGTTGAACCATCAGCTATTTCTCTTAAATTTTTACGCAAAATTTTTCCACTTCTTGTCTTAGGTAAAGCACTAACAACTGTGGCAATTTTAAACGAAGCTACGGCTCCAATTTCTTGACGCACCAAAGCTACAACTCCTTCAACTATACCCCTATGATCTCGCTCTATACCCTCTTTTAAAACGATAAAGCCCATAGGTATTTCACCTTTAAGCTCATCATTTACACCTATAACCGCACATTCTGCAACATCAGGATGTTTTGCTATAATCTCTTCCATTTCTCCAGTTGAAAGTCTATGGCCTGCAACATTGATGATTCCATCCATTCTTCCTAAAACATACACATAGCCATCTTTGTCGATATAGCCTGTGTCTCCTGTTAGATAATAGCCTGGAAATTGATCTAAATATCCCCTACGATATCTTTCATCATTCTCCCAAATTCCCATTAAACAAGCTGGAGGTAAAGGAAGTTTTAGGCACAAAATTCCTTTTTTTCCTGCTCCAAGCTCTTGACCTTTTTCATCTAAAACCTTAAGATTAAATCCTGGCATAGGTTTTGTAGGACTTCCTGCTTTAACAACTTGTGCTTCCAAGCCCAAAGGATTAGCCGCGATCGCCCAACCTGTTTCAGTTTGCCACCAATTATCAATCACAGGTTTTTTTGTAAGCTTTTCTATCCATTTAAGCGTATCGCTATCGCATCTTTCACCTGCCACAAAAATAGATCTTAAGCTATCAAGATTAAATTTTTTAATCCATTCTCTTTTAGGATCTTCTTTTTTAATCGCCCTAAAAGCAGTTGGGGCTGAAAAAAGCACATTCACTTTATATTCTTCAATAATTCTCCAAAATGCTGAAGGATTAGGCGTTCTTACAGGTTTTCCCTCATAAACTATAGTTGTACATCCATTCATCAAAGGTGCATAAACTATATAAGAATGTCCCACAACCCAACCTACATCAGAAGCGGTAAAAAAGACATCTCCTGCTTTAGCATTATAAATATTATCCATCGACCATTTCATAGCCACAGAATGACCTCCATTAGAGCGGATTACTCCTTTTGGAGAACCTGTGGTGCCTGAAGTATAAAGTATATAAAGCGGATCGGTAGCTAAAACAGGTACAGGATCTACACCCCGAGTTTTTTCCTCTTCAAGCTCCCAATCAATATCCCTCCAAGGAAGCATATTTGCTCTATATTGTGGGCGTTGCCAAATCAAACAAGTCGTAGGCTTATGAGTACATTTTTTAATAGCCTCATCTAAAATAGGTTTATACTCGATAATGCTACTTACTTCTATCCCGCAACTTGCACTAATAATCATTCTAGGTTTAGCATCTTCTATCCTCGTAGCAAGTTCATGTGCTGCAAAGCCTCCAAATACAACACTATGAATAGCCCCAAGCCTAGCACAAGCAAGCATGGCTATAAGTGCTTCAGGTATCATTGGCATATAAATAACAACGCGATCCCCTTTAACCACGCCCTTGTTTGCTAAAATTCCGGCTACTTTTGCAACACGATCACGAAGTTGCTTATAAGTATATTTTTTCTTTGTATCCGTAACAGGAGAATCATAAATCAGTGCTAATTGATCGCCCCTGCCATTGTGTACATGTAAATCAAGCGCATTATAACAAGTATTCATACACCCGCCAACAAACCATCTGTAATGCCCATCGCTATCATCAAGCACCCTATCCCATTCATTATACCAATGCACTTTTTTAGCTGCTTCAGCCCAAAATGCTTCAGGATTTCGAAGAGATTCTCGATAAGTCTGCTCATAAACAATACCCATAATCCATCCTTTCTTGATAAGTTGAATTTGCATTATAGAGTTTTTGTTTGAAAAATAAAATGCCAATTTTTTGGTTTAATTGTGTGATTTTGTAGCTAAAAAAATAAATTTTGTATATTTTTTGAACAAAATTTTAATTTTTGTATATATATTTACCTATATTTTTAATAATTAGAAAATATAAAAAATAATGAAAAAAATATATTTGTATCAAAAAGTAACAAAAATAATTTTTAAGAGCGAGACAATGTTAAATTCTAAAGATAGAACACAAGTAATTTTGGAAAAATCAGGCTTAAGTTTGAGCAAATTTGCAACAATTTTGGGCAAAGATCGTAGAACGCTTGCTAAATTTATAGAAAATGACACAGTAAAAGAACTCGATACCAAAAGTAAAGAAAAAATTTGTGAATTTTTTCGCTATCCTTTTAAAATATGGGAAAGCAATGAAAACGAATTTTATACACTCTTAAATCAAATAGAAAATAATGAAATTCGCATCATTGACGAAGGATACATCGGAGGATTAAAATATATTTTTGAAAATGAAAATGAAGGTTCACTTATATTACACCCTGCTTTTCCAAATCCCGCTTATAGGGATTTTATCGTGCCTTTAGTATATCAAAATAACGACAGCGAAGAGGCTAGAATATATCGCATAAAAAGGGGTGAAAAAATGAGAGCACATTCTTTTAATGCAAGCGAGTGGTATTCTATCAAGTCTTTACTTGAATTTTGTTTTTCGCCTATAGGAAATTTTTATACAAAAGAACAAAAAATTCAAATTTTAGAACTCATGATTAATACCTTTAAAGATAATCTTAACAAATCTTTATATTTCTTTGATTCTTATGATAAAAAAATTTATGGGCTTGATGTGTTTTATCTTTCTATCAATGCTAAAGAAAATACAATGTTTTTTAAAGCCCCTTTGGAAATGCTATTAGTCGAGATTAAAAACTCAACCCTAGTTCATAAAATTCACGAGCATTATACCCATGCAAAAAAATGTCCTGCGCATATTTTAACTCAAGATGCATGTTTTATCATGGAAATTTTATTACAATGTTTAAAAGACAATTTAGACATTAAAGAAAGCTGTGATATCCTAGATAAAAAAAGCCCATATGGAAATTTATTTAAAAAGAGTCTAAGTGTTGATTTATAAACTATCGATTATATAAAGATAGGCAGGGATATTGATGTTAGCATAAGGTTTTACTTCAACACTTTGATACATATCCTCATCTTTGATTGCACTTACAATACCCACTGGAACATCTGAAAAAAAGATATTGTCAAGGCCACTTGTTAAAATCTCATCTCCTATATTAATTTTTGCCCATTTGGGTATAAATTTAACCTTAAGTTTATCATCTTCGCCTTGGATAAGGCCAGGAATTTTATTTTTACCTATATATACAGAAAAAACACATTGTTCATCACCCTGTAAAAGTGCCATAGCTCTGCCATCTTTATTGATCGCAATGCCTATAGTGTATCCTTGATGAATCAAACCTTTATTTTTATTAGGAGATACTTTGGCAAAATCAAGCCACAATCTTTTATAATCATTTAATTTTACATAAGAAATAACTCTTACTAAAGAAACTTGAGGTAAGTATCTTGTTGAATTTTTATCCTCTAAAATACGATTTAATTGGTTTGCAAAGCTTGTAGTTAATACAGCTGCGTATTCTAGCTCTTGATTTCTTGCTTTTAATTGTTCAATTTGATCTACTTGATCAAAATGCTTGGAAAAAAATTCGGTGATAGCATCCTTAATTCCATAAAATTTTTCTAACACCGTATCATTTACCAAAAGAACATTTTTTTTTACCAAGCCCCCATAGTAAAAAGATATAAAAACTAAAAAAAATAAAACAAGGACAAAGATAAGCTTATTCTTCATTCGTCAATTGTTGCAATAGTGAAATTTCCTCCAAAGCTTTACCCGTTCCCTTAGCCACGGCTAAAAGTGGTTCATCAGCAATATATACTGGCAAGCGAACAATTTCACTTAAATATTTATCAAGTCCACGAATCAATGCTCCACCACCTGTTAAGACAACACCATTTTCTACTATATCACTTGCAAGATCAGGTGGCATCATTTCAAGTACCATTTTTAAAGCATCTGCTATTTCTTTTAAATATTCCCTCATTGCCTCTCTAACATCTTCACTTGTAAGCTCGATACGACTTAAAAGTCCACTCACTTGATCGCGCCCCTTTACAACCATAGAAAGTTCTTTTGGAAGCTGGATAGCTGAACCAATAGCGATCTTAATCTCCTCGCCCGTTCTTTCGCCAATGATAAGATTGTATTTTTCTTTGACATAATTTACTATACTTGTATCAAGCTTATCACCTGCAGTACGAATAGACTTTGAAATAACAAGCCCACCTAGTGAAATCACACCAATTTCAGTTGTTCCACCCCCTATATCTACAACTAAATTTCCTTTAGGTTCTTGTATAGGTAAATTTGCCCCAATAGCTGCTGCCATAGGTTCTTCTATCAAAAATACTTCTCTTGCACCTGCACTTAAGGCACTTTCTCTAACAGCCTTTCTTTCAACTTGAGTTAAGCCATAAGGGACTGAAATGATGATTCTAGGTCTTAAAAAACTTTTTCTGCGGTGAGTTTTTTCTATAAAGTAACGAATCATTTTTTCTGTCATATCAAAATCAGCAATAACTCCATCTTTCATCGGGCGAATAGCTTCGATGTTACCTGGAGTTTTTCCCACCATATCTTTAGCTTCTTTACCTACGGCTAAAATTTTAGCCCTAGAACCATACCTTTCTCTTTCAACTGCCACAACAGAAGGCTCATTGATAACTATGCCCTTATCTTTTACCAAAACAAGAGTATTAGCAGTTCCTAAGTCTATACCCATATCGCTTGAAAAAAATCCTATAAGTTGATCTAAAATCATTTTTATCCCTTTTTTAGCTTATTTTCTTTTTGATTAATAACGCTTTTGCACCATCTCTTACCACTTCTTTGGTGATAACGATATCATAATTTTTATATTCTGGTAACTCAAACATCAAATCCACCATTATTTCTTCTATAATACTTCTAAGTCCTCTAGCGCCCGTTTTTCGTTCTAAGGCTAATTTTGCAATTTCTCTTAAAGCATCATCTTCAAATTTTAAGTTCACGCCATCAATAGCAAAAAGTTTTTGATATTGCTTTACGATAGCATTTTTTGGCTCGGTCAAAATTCTTACCATATCATCTTCATTAAGCTCGTTTAAAGAAGTTATAACATGTAAGCGCCCTATAAGTTCAGGTATAAGGCCAAAATGCACTAAATCATCAGGCTCTATCTTTTCAAGCAAAGCTTTGCTATTTTCTTTTTCATTATCGAAAAAGCCTACGACCTTATCGCCTAATTTTCTCTTAAGTATAGTTTCTAAGCCATCAAATGCACCACCACAAACAAATAAAATATTTGAAGTATCAATTTGAATAAAATCTTGATTAGGATGTTTTCTTCCTCCTTTAGGCGGAATATTAACCAAGCTTCCTTCTATAATCTTAAGCAAAGCTTGCTGCACGCCTTCTCCACTCACATCACGAGTGATAGAGCGATTTTCACTCATTCTAGCTATTTTATCAATCTCATCGATAAATACTATGCCCTTTTGAGCTCTTTCTACATCTCCATCAGCAGCTTGCAAAAGACGGGTTAAAATATTTTCTACATCCTCGCCCACATAACCTGCTTCGGTTAAAGAAGTCGCATCGCAAATGGCTATAGGTACATCCAAAAATTTAGCTAAAGTTTGAGCAAGTAAGGTTTTTCCGCTACCTGTAGGACCTATAAGAAGGATATTGGATTTAAAAAGCTCCACATCATCATCTTGAAGTTCAGATTTGAAAAGTCTTTTATAGTGATTATAAACCCCTACACTAAAAACTTTTTTAGCCCTATCTTGCCCTATGACATAGCGATCCAAATAAGCTTTTAATTCTTTTGGGGTAATATCTTTAAAATCAACGCCATGTTCATGTTTTGGCTCTTTAAATTCTTTTTCTTCCCCATAGATAATACTATAAGCCCCCTCAACACAATACTCACAAATAAATGCATCATCGTTTTCATTGGCTAAAATTCTTCTTTGTGGATTTTCCACTTCATTACAAAAACTGCATTTTCTAGGCATTATTTTTACCTCTATATACAGGGATTCCGCGTTTTGTTTCTAATATAAATTTACACATTTTATTAACATTTTCACTTTCATTATTTTCTAATAATTTTTGAGCATTTTCTTTTAAATCCCCCTGTCTAAACAAGAATTTAAAAGCTTTACTAAGCCTATCTACTTCATCCTTATCAAAACGACGACGAATTCCTACTAAATTCAAACTTCTAATACTTGCACGATTTCCTTCAGCTAAACAAAAAGGTACTATATCTTGCGAAAGCGCACTCGCACCTGCTATCATACAGCCCTCACCCACTTTAACAAATTGATGAATAGGAGTAAGACCACCCACAACGGTAAAATCTCCTAGTTCTACATGCCCTGCTAAGGTTGCGTTGTTGGCTAAAATAATATTATCCCCTAAAAGGCAATCATGTGCGATATGACAATACGCCATTATAAAAGCATTGTCTCCTATACGAGTAAAACCATCGCCTTTAGCTGTACCCGAATTTATCGTAGCAAATTCTCTAATAGTAGAATTTTGCCCTATAATTACTCCGCTTTTTTGCTCGTCCTTATAAGATATATCTTGAGGAATATCACCTACTATAGCATATGAAAATACACGAGAATGATCACCTATGGTAGTATCTGAAAGTATTCTCGCCCCTTGCTTGATAACAACCCCATTGCCTATCTTAGCTTCTTTGCTTACATATGCATAAGCCTCAATAACAACATCATCACCTAAAATAGCTCCATCTTCTATTACAGCACTAGGATGAATTTTTTTCACTGATTCTCTCTTATTTGTCTACTATCATAGCTTTAAGTTCTGCTTCTGCAACCAAATTTCCATCTACAAAAGCTTGACCCTTAAAAATCCACATATTGCCACGATTTTTAACTACTTGCATTTCATAATCAAGTCTATCTCCAGGGCGAACAGGATTTCTAAATTTAGCTCCATCAATACCTGTAAAATATACAACCTTACTTTTTGGATCTACCTTAGCATCCATGCTTTCAAAAGCCAAAACCCCACCCGTTTGCGCCATACCTTCTAAAATCAAAACTCCAGGATAAATAGGATGACCTGGGAAATGTCCCATAAAAACATGATCGCTTATGCTGATATTTTTATATCCTCGAACAACTTCTCCAACTTTTAACTCTGTGATTTTATCAACAAGCAAAAAAGGATAACGGTGAGGTAAAATTTCTTGAATTTTCATTACATCTATCATTAAATCGGCCTTAAAAACAATTAAAAAACATAATTATATAAAAAAATCATTAAAAATTATGTTAATCCAATCAATTTTAGTCAAAATTTTAAGTGATTTTAAAATATTTTAAATCTATGTTCTTTTTATAACTTCCTTAACATCATAGTAAATTTCACTCTTGGCTACAATCTCATATCTTGTAGGTAAAATTTTTTCAAGCACTATAACAGGGCTAAGATCATAAGCTCCAAAATGTTTATTTCGCCATTTAATTTCTTCTTCTATTTTTAAAGGATGTTTTAAAAAATCTTCAAAACTTTTCCATTTGTTTTTAAAATCAGAATTAAAGCGCCAAAATTCTATAAAGCTGATTTCATCTTTCGTGCTTTTATAGATTCCATTCTTTAAATTTTCATTTAAATTTTTCTCATCTAAACTAAATCTTGTATAATGATTTTTAAAATGAGAATAAAATAAAATATGACTCTTAACGGCTTTTTTATCAAGCTTTATTAAAGCACTTAAAAGTCGGTAGTTTAAGAATTTTTGTCTTATGATTTCAAATTTTATACCCTTTTTTTCTAATAAATTAACTTTTTTATAAAGAGCTATTCTAGCTTCTATGCTTGCGGGTAAAATTTGAGCATTAATAGGTGACATTAATTCATCAATAAAGTTTTTATCTTGCTTTTGCTTTTTAAGCCCATAAATACAACCACAATAATTTTGATGATAAAGCATTTCTTTTTTTGCTAAAGCAAATTGCCTTTGAGTGCCTCCATTTTTACGAAAATCAGGAGCTAAAAATTCCACCCCATAAGGCTCACACTCTTTTTGCAAAGCATTTTTTAACTGCTCTAAATCCTTCTTAGGGCTTGTTAAAAGTGTTGTTGTAAGCTTTTTTTCTCCTATTTTGGCTGCAAATTCTACACTTGAACCCATTCTTAGATCAAAACAAATTTCACATCTTGCACCTTTTTCTGGCTCATCTTCATAGCCTTTTACAGCTTTTAGCCATTTTTCATACTCATACTCGCCCTTATAAAGCTTGATACCGAGCTTATCACAAGATCTTTTTACATCTAAAAATCTTAATTCATATTCGCTTAAAGGATGGATATTAGGATCATAGAAATATCCTATAATTTTTTCTTTAGGATATTCTTTTCTAAGCTCTTCTATAAAATAATGACTGTCTACACTACAACAAATATGCACCAACATTAAAGACTTTCAAGCACTTTTAGTGCATGATCTTTTACGCGGACATTGCTATAAATTTGGGCAATTTTTCCCGCTTCATCGATAACAAAAGTCGATCTTATAATGCCTTCATATTCTTTACCATAATTTTTCTTAAGTCCCCAAGCTCCATAAGCTTTTGCCACTTCTTTTTCGCTATCACTTAATAATATGTGCTTTAAATTAAATTTAGCAATAAATTTATCATGACTTGTCACACCATCAGGACTTACACCGATAATCACTGCATTTTTATCACAAAACTTATCATAATTTGCACTAAAATCGCAAGCTTCTGTGGTGCAACCTGGAGTATTGTCCTTAGGATAAAAATATAAAATCACTTTTTTACCAATAAAATCTTTAAGAGCGATTTTCACCCCATCTTGATTTAAAAGTTCAAATTGTGGCGCCTCATCCCCTACTTTTAAAACACTCATTTATTTGCCTTTGCCTTAATGGCCTCTACGCTTTCACCACCAAAACCTATGTCATAACTTTCGATATCTTCTAACATCACCACTACCCTTTCTTTACTTTTGTTGTATTTTGTGCTTAAAAGCTCAGTTATATCGGCTATCAATTCAGCTTTTTGCTCCTTACTTAAAGCTGGCTTTGCTAGTTTAATATTTACAATTGGCATTTTTTCTCCTTTGATTTTTATAATTATTTCAAACTTTAATAAATAAATTTTTAAATTTACACTAAATTCTATAAAAAATTTAATTCAGTTTTTCACAATCTTGACTTAAAAATCGTGGTATTAAATTTCTCATTCTTATTTTAATCATTAGAAAAAGGCCATATCCTTAATAAAATCGACTCGATAAATTCTAAAAGTTTGATTTTATTTTTTATTAAAATCCTTCATAAATGTTTAAATTTATACTTTATATATCAAGCTATCATTAATTTACTTTTGCTAAAATTAAAAGTTTTTTAACAAAAATATGACTATTAAGGCTAAAAATGATCTCAGCAGATAAAATTTGGATGGATGGAAAATTAGTTGATTTTAAAGATGCAACCTTGCACTTTTTAACCCATTCTTTACATTATGGTAATGCTGTTTTTGAAGGAACAAGAGCTTATAAAACAGATAAAGGCTTAGCGATTTTCAGACTTGAAGATCACACTAAAAGACTTTTAGAATCTGCTAAAATTACTCTTTTAAACTGCCCTTTTTCTCAAAAAGAGCTTGAAAAGGCACAAATTGAACTTTTAAAAGTAAATGATTTTAAAAACAATGTCTATATTCGCCCTGTAATCTTCTTAGGAGATGGAGTAATGGGACTTTATCATGTAAAAGCCCCTGTACGCGTTGGCATCGCTGCTTGGGAATGGGGTGCTTATTTGGGTGAAGAAGGTTTAGAAAAAGGTATTAAAGTAAAAATTTCATCTTTTGTAAGAAATAGTGTAAAATCTTGTATGGGTAAAGCAAAAGCGAGCGCAAACTATCTTAACTCTCAAATTGCAAAATTTGAAGCTATTGAAGCAGGATATGAAGAAGCTTTGATGCTTGATGAAGAGGGTTTTATAGCAGAAGGTACGGGAGAGTGCTTCTTTATCGTAAAAGATGGAGTTTTAATCACTCCACCTAATGATTTTTCTTTAAAAAGTATCACTCAAGACACAGTTCTTAAAATCGCTCACGATCTTGGTTTAACTGTACTTCGTCAAAGAATTTCAAGGGATGAGGTTTATACTGCTGATGAAGCATTTTTTACTGGAACTGCTGCAGAAATCACTCCTATTAATAATGTTGATGCAAGAATTATAGGCAGTGGTATAAGAGGTTCTATTACTAAAAAACTTCAAGATGCTTATTTTGATGTAGTTTATGGACGCAATGAAAAATACGCATCTATGCTAACTTATATTTAAAGATAAAGGAAATAAATGCCAGCTGATTTGAATGATTATTTCAATAAAAAAAATGGAAATTCGAATAACAATAACAACCGACAAAATTTCAATTTCAAAGCTCCTGAATTTAATTTCAAGGGTTTTGGAAAATTTTCTCCTTTTGTTTATGGTGTAATTATTATTGTTTTGTTTTTAATTATCGCAAAACCTTTTATGGTGATAAATTCTGGAGAAATGGGGATTAAATCCACTACAGGTAGATACGACCCAAATCCTTTAGAGCCAGGACTCCATTTTTTTATACCTTTTATACAAAAAATAACTACAATTGATACGAGAGTAAGACAAATCAATTATGCTTCTATAGAAGGAAGTAATGAAAATTTAACTTCAGGTTCAGGTGTAATTAATAAAAACAGCATTTCTGTGCTTGATTCACGCGGCTTGCCTGTTTCTATTGATGTAACAGTTCAATACCGCTTAAATCCTTTACAAGTTCCTCAAACTATAGCAACTTGGAGTTTAAATTGGGAAAATAAAATCATAGATCCTGTGGTGCGTGATGTGGTTCGAAGTGTTGTAGGAAAATATACTGCTGAAGAATTGCCAACAAATCGTAATGCAATCGCAACTCAAATCGAAGAAGGGATAAGAAAAACCATAGAAGCACAACCTAATGAGCCAGTGGAACTTCGTGCGGTTCAACTTAGAGAAATTATATTGCCTTTGAAAGTAAAAGAGCAAATTGAACGCGTGCAAATTGCAAAACAAGAAGCAGAAAGAACTAAATATGAGGTAGAAAGAGCAAATCAAGAAGCTTTAAAAAAAGCTGCTTTGGCTGAAGGGGAAGCAAATGCAACCATCATCAGTGCTAAAGGTAAAGCAATGGCTGTAAAAATAGAAGCAGATGCGCAAGCTTATTCTAATAAAGAAATTGCGAATAGTTTAAATACTCCTTTGCTTAACTTAAAACAAATTGAAACCCAAAAAGAATTTAATGAAGCCTTGAAAGTCAATCAAGATGCTAAAATTTTCTTAACTCCTGGTGGAGCAGTACCAAATATTTGGGTGGATACTAAGGATGCTAAAAAACAAAGTTCTACTAACATGAACTAGGATATATAAAGTGGAAAGACTAAAAGAAATTGTGCATTTTTACACTACTCACTTATATTTAGTGGATTATATGCTGATTTTATTTGTCTTTTTCCTCTTTACTTGCGTTCTACTCTTGTGTATCTTTTTACGCCACAAACCTGTGGCGGCCCTTTTGATCATCGCACTTAATATAATTATTTGTTTTTTGATTTATACATATGGATATAAATTCATAGATAGCGAAGTAAGGAGTAGAAAAACAACCATTGTAGAACAAAAATTCATCCAAAGCTCTGAAGCTTTAATTATTGATTTTAATATCACAAATACTTCTAAAAACGACTTTAAACAATGTAAAGTGATTGCTAGAATTTTCAAGGATAAATTACCCGAAGATAATCTCATCAATGAATATAAAAATCAACTCATTCCCTTTAGGCAAAAAAGCAGGGAAATTTTTAATCTGAAAAAAAATACAACTCAATTTCAAAGAATTTCTTTTGATAATTTCAACTATGACAATAATTACACCATACGCCTCAATTCGGAGTGTTTTTAATGCAATTTACAATTTTTCATATTTTGGCTTTTGTTATCTTGCTTCTTTGCTTTGTTTTAGTTTGTATTTTAATTTTTTTAAAAGTGAAGCAAAAAGAATTTGCTCTTATTTCCTATACTATCGCGACCATTTTCACCGCACTTTTAATTTATTCTGTATTTCTCACTATCAATCAATTCACAACCCAAGCTAGTCTTAGCAAACTTACCTTTTCTAGAGATTTAAGACATGAAAGTATTATTATTACAGGAAGAGTGCAAAATCTTACCAAATTTAATATTCGTAAATGCTATTTAATGCTAAGCATACTAAATAAAAAGCGAGTTGGAGGGGAAATTTTTGAGGAAAAAAATGTGCGCAATGCCAAGATGCAAAATACAAGTGTTTCTTATACTATAGAAATCATAGACACACTCCCGGGTAATACCTATAAAGAATTTAGAGTTAGCGTTCCTTTTCCTCCAAGTTTTAATAATCCTGAATTTTATCACACCTTAAAATGTATTTGATATTGTTAAATAGTTTTAAAACATCTATAAAAAATAATTTTATATTAATTTTATTTTTTTTGATATGCTAACGAAATTTATTTTTAGTAAAAAATTTATGTGAGGTTTTTCATGTTTAGACTATCTAGCGTTAGTTCGAAACTCTTATTATCAGTTGCTATTAGTATTATTGTAGCTATAGCTCTTATAATTGCTATTGTTTCTTTTCAAGTTGCTTCATATTCAGAAAAAGAAGCCAAAAATGCTATTTTATTATCTTCAAAAAGATATGTGAATTATATACAAGGTATCTTAAATGAAGAAGTCACACTAACCAAAGTAGTTGCTACATCGTTAAATGAAATGTTTCAAAATAATGATCATGTAGATATCGATTTAATTGAAAGTCTTATAAAAAATGCTTTTGATAGTAGTCACTATGCAGCATATACATTTCTCTATTTAAAAGATACTACTGTATTAAGTGATATGCAGAATGTAGATAAAAAATATATTAGCCCAGATGGAAAAACTTTTTCTATGATATTTTTTGATCAAATAGCAGAAAAATCTGGTGGAATAACTACTATTTCAACTCCAAACAATTTCTCTCAATTAAATCTAATACAAAATATCGAACAAAATGCAAAATATGGAGATAAAGACTCTGTTTTTGTAGGTTCTCCTAGAAAACTTAATTATGATAATAATGAATTTTTAGGTATAAATTTCGGTATGCCTATTTTTAACAATAAGGGTAAATTTATTGGAGTTATAGGATATACTCTAGATTTACTAGAAATTTCCGAGATTATATTGGATCCAAAATTCGACTTTTTTGAAGGGGATCTAAGAATCTTAATGAACGATCAGGGTATTATTGCTGTTCATAAAATTAAAAATGGAATTTTAAAAACTTTATTTGATATTAACAAAGATCAATCTGCTCAATTAATTGTTGAGGCGGTTAAAAACCATAAAGATGAAATCTTAGATAATTATATTGCCTCAACAGGAGATCCTAGTTATGCTAGTATCTCTTCATTTAGCACTTTAGGTAATTCTAGTCATTGGAGTGTAATTGTAACAACTCCTAAAAAATCAGTTTTAGCCCCTTTATATAAACTACAATATACTATTATTAGTGTTGCTATAATAGCACTAATTGCTATTTTGACTGTTGTGTACTTTTTTATAAGAAAAATCATAGGCTCTAGAATTCCTCTTATACTTAAGTCTTTGGAAAATTTCTTTCGCTTTTTAAATCATGAAAAAATAGAAATTCAGACAATTGAAATTAAAGCTAATGATGAATTAGGCAAAATGGGTAAAATTATCAACGAAAACATCCTTGCTACTA